>JADGQD010000096.1 GCA_017882065.1 Anaerolineales bacterium
CGCTTGCCCAGATACTCGTCCTTGCGGCGCGCTTCCATCTGTCCGACGCGTAACTGTGTAATCACATAGGACGCACTCCGTACAGCCTCACGCTGATCGGTGGTCAGTACAACCTTGAACGGAGACCCCCTGGCTTCCACCATGCGACGGGCAAATCCACCTACGGTTTCAAGGCGGGCAGCATCAATGTCCATCAAGCAAAGTTCCTTTAGCGGAAATTGATCCGTGCGGGTTAAGAAACCATTGACCAGTTCAGGGGTATACGTGGAGCCGCCACCAATGACTGCAACTTTCATGAAATTATTCCTCTCAAAACAAAGGGTCTTGTTTTCAATGGTTATTATGTAAGCGCTTACATACAATTCTAACACATTATACCGCAGGCAAAAGACCCGGGGTGACGGAAAAGAAAATGTTGGATTTTATCATTCTCCCTTGCAATGCCCCTGCTCAGCGTTTATACTCAGCGGGAATAGCGTAAGAGCTATTCAATGTTTACGGAGACTACATGGAAGACCTTTATCGCGAAATCATTATAGACCACTACAAAAACCCGCAGTACCGCGGCCACCTCGACCCGAACAACATCCAGTTCGAGGACGATAACCCACTGTGCGGCGACCATATTGAAATCACCCTGCGTGTGGACGAATCCAGCAAAGTGACCGATGGACGTTTCGACGGAAAGGGCTGTGCCATCTCGCAGGCTTCCGCGGACCTGCTCATTGAGTCCATTATTGGGAAACCGTTGGAGGAAGTTAAAAAACTAACCAAGCAGGATATCCTGGATTTGCTTGGAATCGAACTCGGTCCGGTGCGCCTAAAATGTGCGCTGCTCCCCTTAAAAGTGCTCAAGGCGGGTGTGTACGGTTTGGGCGAAACCAGCGATGAATTAGTCGAATAGATAATCAAGCCTAATCCCCAAATCACTCATCACCCGATCCCTATGTTCAATTACACCCCGCTCGATCCATCCAAACTAGAATACGTTGAAATCGCTCCGGCAGACCAAATCACCGATGGCGAGCGCCTGTTCGTCGAACTGGGTGGAAAATCCATCGTACTCTTCAACCTGGCTGGAAAGCTGTTCGCCATTGGCGATGTCTGTTCCCACGACAACGGCCCGGTTGGCGACGGGGAGATCGAAGAGAACGAGATCATCTGTCCGCGCCACGGGGCACGCTTTGACATCCGGTCCGGCAAAGCCACCTCCCTACCAGCTATAGTGGACATCCCGGCTTATCCGGTCCGGGTGGTGGGGGGGATGGTTCAGATTGGGATGCCGAAAGCATAAAAGATAAAACGAAAATCAAAAAGGCGGAAGCCGCGCGGCCTCCGCCTTTTTTGTTACTTCAAGTAATTTTGGATTTCCCTCTCTACCATATCTGCTACTTTCTCCAGCGCCGCGCGAACCTTAGGACTGAGTCCTGCACCCATGCTGAATTGCCCGCCGGCAATACCGATCAGCGTGACCCGGCAGTTTGCCAGCGAAGGAACCAACAAGCGGCCCAGTTGCAGGGTCTCGGCCACGCCCCAACCGTGGGCGGACCCGGCATCCGGGGTGAAACTAGCTAACTCGTCCGGGCCGAGGCAGATGACCGTCCCGGCGGAGGCAGACGACTGGACCGCGTCCACGAGAATCGCGGCGTCCATGCCCTCCAGCAGGTCGAGCAAGGCCAGCCCCGGCAGTTCGGAGAGTTCCACCTGCACCTGTGCGGCGCTGTCCGGATGCTGTGCCTGCCACAATTGGACAGCCTCCAGCCCAGCGGCGTCATCCCCGCGCAGGGATTGGCCAATTCCAAGAATGAGAATATTCATGGGTAAATTTTACCGCCAAGACAGCGTCCTAGCGGTAAGTAATTCTTCTTCCTATAGGTCACGCTTTAACGTGAACTACTTCTTTTATTTTCAACTTCAAGAAATGCGTGGCGCACGAGATGCACGGGTCGTACGCCCGCACCAGGTGCTCGGCGGTCAGGGTGGCAACATCCTGCTCCATCTTGACCAGTTTGGGCGCCAGAGCGAACAGGTCGGCCTCGATGCGCGGAAGGTTCTGGGCAGTGGGCGGGACTATCTTGGCGAACTTGACCATTCCCTGCTCATCAATCTTGTAGCGGTGGTAGAGAAGTCCGCGCGGCGCTTCGCTCATACCGCAGCCTTCGCCCGCCTTGAGCTTCAAGGCAAGGTGTGACGGTCCATCCAGCTGGTAAGTCTTGATCAGCTGGATGGCTTCTTCGTAGAAATGGACCAGTTCGATGGCACGCGCAATCAGGGACTTGTAGGGGTTCTTGAGCGGTAGTTTGAGCTTGGCCTCTTTCAGCGCCTTCTGCGCCGCCGGGAGCAACTGGGCGTGGTTCAGGTTCAGGCGCGCCAGCGGGCCTACCAGGTAAGTTCCTCCATAGGAGGTATGGCCGTGAAGGGCGTTCGAGCGCTGGACGTGTTCCTCGAAATAGCGCATTTCATAGTCCGCAACGGAGGTCTTACTGCCTTTCGACGACCATGCATCGCCATGCATGACACCGTATTCTTCAGGGTGGTGGATGGCGACGAATTCATAATCAATTTCCAGGTCCGGGTAGGGCAGGGTCAGCGACCACCGGACGGTCTCTTTGGCGGCTTCCAGTCCCCATTCCAGTTCGGGGAGCAGGGCTTTGAGCGGAGCCACATCCGGCCAGCGGTAGAAGCCGCCCACACAGGCGTTGACCGGGTGGACACTCCGCCCGCCGATGGCTTTCAGCACATCATTGCCGATCTTCTTCATCCGCAGAGCGTTCTTGACCACGTCCGGGACGATGGCGGCCAGATCGAGGGCGGAAGGCTGGCCGAGCAGATCGGGAGCCTGGAGCAGGTAGATGTGCAGGGCGTGGCTCTCGATATATTCGCCGCAGTACATTAAACGCCGCAGGGCATAGACCTGTGGGCTGACTTCCACATCCAGGGCTTTTTCCAGGGCGGTGACGGAACTCATCTGGTAGGCCACCGGGCAAATACCGCAGATGCGGGCGGTGATGTCGGGCACTTCCTGCAAATAACGCCCAACGAGGAATCCCTCGAAAAAACGCGGGGGCTCGTAGATGTCGAGCCGGATTTCGACAACCTGCCCATCTTTCACACCGATATACAGGCCGCCTTCACCTTCGACGCGCGCCAGGGCGGCAACTTCAATCGTCTTCATTTGGCCTCCCTGCCTGAGGCGGCTTTCAGGGCGGCATCGGCTGCAGCTCGGAATGCCGGGGCATGACTGCTGAAACTGCGCAGCAGGTTTGCCGTCTCGTTGGGATAGCGGTCGTGCGGCATCATGCTGGCGATCAGCGCACTGAAATTTCCGGCGCTGGAGGGACCGAAACAGCCGTAACAGCCCCGTCCGTTCGCCGGACAAAGAGCGCCGCATCCCCCATGCACCGCCGGTCCCAGGCACGGGATCCCCAGCGCCACGACCACGCAGACAACGCCGCGGCGTTTGCATTCCAGGCAGACGGGACTGGGTGGGAAATTAGGCCTGCGGTTCTGGAGTAAAGCGGCGAGCACTTCAACAACCGTGCCCTTATTCACCGGGCAGCCCCAGATTTCCAAATCCACCGGGATATGGGCGGAGATGGGGGTGGATGTCTCGAGGTATTGCAGGAATTCGGGGTGAGCGTACACAGCCCTGGCGTATTCGTCAGCCCTGGCGAAGTTTCGCAGGGCCTGGATTCCGCCTGCCGTGGCGCATGTACCGAGGGAAACCAGGAACTTACACTCGGCGCGGACTTCCTTGATGCGTTCTGCTTCGTGCGGTGTGGTGACTGAGCCTTCGACGATGCCCACGTCGTACGGTCCCGGTTTCACGGTGCGGGTGGCTTCGAGGAAGTAAGCGATATCCACGGCGGAGGCCAGGTCGAGCAGTTCATCTTCCAGGTTCAGGATGGATAACTGGCAACCGTCGCAGGAGGAGAATTTGTAAACGGCCACTTTGGGCTTCGGGTTGGTTTTAGGAGTGAGAGTCATTAATACTCCTCCACGTTGAAGATGTTTTCCAGCGCACTGAAGGGGAAGACCGGACCGTCTTTGCAGATAAAGTAGGGACCTTGCTGGCAATGGCCGCAAGCGCCCTGCCCGCATTTCATATTGCGTTCCAGTGAGATGTAGATGTGATCGGAAGGAATGCGGCGGGCCAGGGCTTCGTAGATGACGAAGCGCATCATGATCTCCGGGCCGCAAGTCAGAACGGCGGTCTTGTGCGGGTCGACCCGGAAGTGGTAGAACCACATCGGAACAACGCCCACGCGGCCGGTCCAGGTCTCGTCGCCGCGGTCCACTGTCACCTGCATGTCAATGCCGGCTTTTTGCCAGGTTTCATACTCGGTTGGGTATATCAGGTCTTTGGGTGTGCGCGCCCCGTAGAGCAGTGTGACTTTTCCGTACTTATCTCGATTTCGGATAATTCGATAAATGGCGCCTCGCAGCGGGGGTAAGCCAATGCCACCGCAGGCGATGACCACGTCCAACCCCTCAATGGCGTCCAGCGGCCAGGAGGTACCGAAGGGGCCGCGGATCCCGACCACGTCACCAACTTTGAGACGGCTGGTGCCCCTGGTCACATTACCGATATGCCGGATGGTGTGGACGAGCAGGCCGTTGGCAGTTTCGAGATCGGAACTCATCGAGATGGCGGCTTCACCGTAACCGGGTACGTACAGCATGTTGAACTGTCCCGGCTCGAAGCGGTAGCGGTTCTCGACCTCGGGATCGGTGAACTTGAGCTGGAAAGTGGTCACCCCCTCGATCTCCGGGATGATTTTAACAATCTCGGCCCAGTGGGGCAGGAGCAATTTGTCGGTGTAACCGGCGCTGTGCGCGGAAGTGTTGATCAGCGTGGTGGTCATGCCTTCACCTCCGCGCGGATGGCAGCCACTTCTTCGGTCAGGTCAATCCCCGCCGGGCACCAGGTGATACAGCGACCGCAGCCCACGCAGCCCAGTACATCGAACTGGCCCTTCCAGGCGCCCAATTTGTGGGTCAACCACTGGCGATAACGTGAGCGGATATTTGGACGGGTATTGCCGCCGACAACGTAAGAGTAGTGCGGATTGAAGCACGAGTCCCAGACACGCTCGCGGCGGGTGGACTTGCCGAGGATGTCCACCTGGTCAGTGGCATCCCAACAGAAGCAGGTCGGGCAGACCAGGGTGCAATTGGCGCACGAGAGGCAGCGTTTCCCAACCTCGGTCCAGCGTTCCGCCTCGAGCTGCCCGGTCAGCAGACCGGGCAAGTCGCTGGTATCCATCGTGCGGACCATGGATTCGGCGGCGCGTTCCAAGGCCTGGTTGGCGGTGTTCTGAACGAATGCCGAAGGCAGGTCATAGGTCCGGTCAGCCAGCAGAGAGCGACCCAGTTCCGAGCCAACCTCCACTAGGAAAACCTCGTCCAGTTCGGTCACACACAGGTCAAACCCGGCGGCGAGGCGCGGTCCGGTACCCATCGAGACGCAGAAGCAGGTCGCATCCGGGTCCAGGCAGTTGACGGCCAGGATGAACAGTCCCTCGCGGCGGAGGCGGTAGATGGGGTCGCTGAAATCTTCGCGCAGGAATACTCTGTCCTGGATGTGGATGGCAGCCAGTTCGCAGGCGCGCACGCCGATCAGGGCGTAGCGCGGGGTGGGTTCGTCATTTTCTTTGAGCAGCCATTTGCCATCTTTCACGGCGGTGAAAAGCGTGTGACGGGGTGGAAAGAGGAACTGCTTCCAGGACTGACCCCCGGGGATGAAGTCGAAGTAGCGATCCTTGCCGGTCTGGATCATCCGGTACGAAGCCGGGTTCTGCTCACTGAGGATGCCACGCGGCAGATCCTTCAGGCCGTCAATTTTTGTATAAACGATGCTCTCGTCTTGCAGATGCGGACCGACGGTCTGAAAACCGTTCTTGCGCAGGTCCGCCATCAGGAGGTCGAGTTCGGGTTTGGGAAGCGCGACGGTGCTTCCGATGGTCAGGGATTTATCAGTCATTCATGGTCTCCGTCGGCCCGGCAAACATGTCAATCAATTGCAAACGAGTTACCATCAGCCGGCTGGCAACAACATTGGCCAGCCGGCGCATCAGCAGATAGCCGAAGTCATGGTCGTTCTCGGCAAACTGGCGTAGTCCCTCTGCATCAATGCACGCCACCGTGCTGTCCAGCACGGCCACCGCACCGGCTATGCGCTGGTGCATACCCGGTGTGACGCTCGACCAGCCAAAAACGTCGTAAGGCTCGGCGGTGTAAAAGTGCATTTTGCCGTGATGGGGAACGAAAATATCCAGCGACACACGGCCCTCCAGGACGATGTAAACATAATCCTGCTTATCGCCTTCACGGAAAAAAGTTTCCCCCGCTTTCGCGTAGCGTAGGTGGGCAAGTTCAGCAGTTTTTTTAAAATGTTCGGGTGTCAGAGTACTGAACCACGGAATTTTTTGAAGGGCTGAGTGAATATCTTCCGCAGGGACCATACCGGTCTCTCCTTTACTTGAATAAGAACTTATCTGAAAATTATACTCCAGGAGGCCTCCCCGCCGCCGGAGACGTTGACGAGAGCAATTATAGGATTGATTCTAAGGTTATTTTCGCATTGATTGTAATATTTTTCACAATAAGCGCCAGTGCGTTCTTTCCTTTTCCGTCAGCGGATTGTCACACGTTTGGTTCTCCGGGTTTCGCCGTGTTGATGGGAGTTCCCGTTACAGGGAAAAAGATAGGTAGTATCTTCCTCGTCACCACGGTGATTCTCAAAGAACCCAAAGACCCGCATGTTTGAAGCAAGGGAAATATGCTAAAATCCGAACACCAAGTATTAGGTAGCAAAAGTTTAGAGAGCAGCGGAGCAATTCCATGAAGAAGATCATCCTGCCCGTCAAAGGGACACGCGATTTCTATCCGGAACAGATGGCCGTGCGTACCTGGTTATATAACACCGTACGAGGCGTTTCGGAGTCTTTCGGTTACCAGGAATGGGATGCACCATTCCTCGAAACTCTAGACCTGTACGCCGCTAAATCGGGCGAGGAACTGGTCAAGAAACAATCCTACGTTTTCACTGACCGGGGCGGGGATGAAATTACCCTTCGCCCGGAGTTGACCCCCTCGCTGGCGCGCATGATCGCTGCCCGCCAGAACGAATTGGCCTTTCCGGCCCGCTGGTGGTCGTTTGGACCGTTCTGGCGTTACGAAAGGCCTGGGCGCGGCCGCTCGCGCGAGTTTTTCCAATGGAATATTGACATGCTGGGTGTCAACTCCCCCGAAGCGGATGCCGAACTGGTCGCGATTGCCGCCGCGTTCTTGAAGGCGGTTGACCTTACTCCGGCGCAGGCCCGTATCTGCGTCAACAACCGCCGCTTCATGGACGCCGAGTTCGACGCCCTGGGAATTCCGCCAGAAACAAAAGCAGACGTCGCAGGGCTGGTGGACCGCCGCGAAAAAATGGAGCCGGAGCCCTGGGAAACCAACGCCCTGGAGATCGGACTGACCCCGCAACAACTGGATGGGCTGAAATCCCTTCTCGCAGACGGGGA
>JADGQD010000097.1 GCA_017882065.1 Anaerolineales bacterium
CCCCAAGGCTTCCTGCGACGGCTCCGGGTCGAGTAGTTCCTCGTCGGTTGTGGCATCGAAGTTCTGGAGAATTATTTTAACGGCGGTTGGATAAAGAACCTGCTCTGAGGCGGAAACCGAAGGGCCCGATGGATGGTCAGGGGGCAGGCCGAGGGAGGTCACACTCCAGCCTTTGGATAAAAATTCCTGGATGGCGTGGGTAACCGAGGAATCCGGTCCCGCCGGCGACGAAGACACGTTTCATGGGAAATCTCCTGAAATGGGATCCTTCCGTTTATATCATAAATGGCCCTTGCGGGTACAATATCTGTATGGCCTATTTCGCACTCTGTATCTTCCTTTCCGCCTTCCTGCTCTTCCAGATCCAGCCCATGATCGCCCGTTATATCCTGCCCTGGTTTGGCGGGACTCCGGCGGTCTGGTCTACTGTGCAAATGTTCTTCCAGGTACTGCTGACCGGTGGGTACGCCTACGCCAACTGGCTGGTGGGGAGACCCCGCCGGCGTGAGGTCCTGCATCTCGTCCTGCTGGGGGTCTCCCTGGCAGCCATGCTTGCACTGGGAGTGATCTGGAAATCCCCGATCACTCCGGATGCCAGCTTGAAACCGCAGGGGGTGGATTCACCCATCTGGGGGATCTCCAAACTGCTGCTGATCTCGGTCGGCCTGCCATACTTCCTACTGTCGACCAACAGCCCATTGATTCAGGCCTGGTTCCATCGAACCTTCCCTGAAAGGACGGCCTATCGCCTTTATGCGCTCTCCAACATCGGTTCGCTGCTCGGACTGGTTACCTACCCGGTGTTGGTGGAGCCGTATCTGACGTTGGCCTGGCAGGGGCGGCTCTGGTCGCTGATGTACCTGGTCTACGCGGGCTTAGCGGCTTACGGAGCGATTAAATCACTTCGGACACAACCGGTTTCGGAACCTGACCCGCAGCCTGCCGCGAAGGATTCCGGTCCACGCCTGGCTGCAAGAGACTACAGTCTGTGGATTGTCCTGGCGGCAGCCGCGTCCATCCTGCTGCTGGCAACCACCAGCCAGATCACCCAGGAAGTGGCCGTCATCCCGTTCCTGTGGGTGGTCCCGCTGACGATTTACCTGCTGACTTTCATCCTGGCTTTTTCTGGTGAACGATGGTATTCACGGCAGTTCTTTCTCGTCTTCTTCTTTATTGCCTCCCTGCTGGTTGGTTGGGTGCTGGGACGGTCCGCGGATCTCGGTATCCTGATGCAGATCGGGGTTTACTCGCTGGGACTGTTCGCGGCCTGCATGGTCTGCCATGGTGAGTTGTACCGCTTGCGACCGAATCCCGTTTATTTAACCCGTTTCTATCTGATGGTTTCGGTGGGCGGCGCACTGGGCGGGTTGGCGGTCAACTTTGTCGCGCCGATCGTTTTCAAGGGATTTTGGGAACTACCGCTTGGTTATACCCTGTGTTGGTTGCTGCTCCTGGTGGTGACCTTTTTTACCGCTACAGCCGTCCGCAGGCGCTGGGTATTCGTCCTGAACAGCGTGCTTCTGTTGAGTATGGTGATTCTCTCAAGCGTGCGTTCCTATCTGCAGATTCATGCCGACCTGTGTGCATCCCTGTACCTCGAACGTAATTTCTACGGTGTGGTAAGTGTCCGGGAACTTGGTGAGCCAGGCAGTTCTTCCGACCGTTATGCCCTGGTGCACGGCGTGACCATTCACGGTTACCAGTTTGTTACCGAGGGACAACGGGATTTACCCACCTCCTACTATGGCGAGCGTGGTGGCGGGGGGCTGGCAATCCTCAACCATCCAAAGCGGGGTCATGGGATGCGCGTTGGTGTTCTGGGACTGGGGATTGGAACACTGGCTGCTTACGGTCAGCCGGGTGAAGTTTACCGTTTTTATGAAATCAATCCGCTCGTTATTCAACTGGCGGAAGGACAGGGCGGTTATTTTAGCTTTCTGGCCGATAGCCAGGCGAAGATTGAAATTGTTCCCGGCGACGCGCGCCTTTCGCTGGAGCGGGAACTTGCTTCGAGCGGTTCGCAGAACTATGATGTGCTGGCACTGGATGTTTTCTCCAGCGATTCCATCCCCGTCCACCTCCTGGACCGGGAAGCCTTTGTCCTCTATCTACAACATCTCCAGCCCGACGGTATTCTAGCCGTCCACATCTCGAACAACCACCTGGACCTCGTACCGGTTGTCTGGACCCTGGCCGACTATTTCGGCCTGAACCGCATCGTTATCGAAGATCCCGGTATGGGAGTGCAAAATTTTTCGTCCATCTGGGTGCTGCTGGCGTCCGACCCGTCTCTTCTTGAAACGCCAGTCCTGCATTCCCGTGCTCGTCCGATGGATGGCTATATTTCCCTAGTCCGTTTATGGACGGACGATTACAGCAACCTGTTCCAGATTTTGAAATAAGAAAACAGGGGCGGCCATGTCGGTCACCCCTGCCGGTTATTTGGTGAACTTGTCGCTGGCATCGTCCAGTGCTTTGATTTCATCGCCTGTCAGCCGCCAGCCCAGGGCACCGACATTTTGCCCGGCCTGATGTGCCGTCTTCGCTCCCGGGATGGGCAGCCCGCCTTTGCAGATAACCCAGTTCAATGCCACCTGACCGGGAGTTTTTTCGCCATGGCCTGTACCGATTTCGGTCATCAACGCGATCAACGGCCGGATTTCCTTCAAGATTCCACCGGAAGTGCGTCCGCGCGGTCCCGGCGGCGGGGTTTCAGGGGTGTACTTGCCGGTCAGAAGTCCCTTTGCAAGCGGGCTGTAGGCAATCAGACGCACACCCATTTCCTGACAGCGGTCAAGCAATCCGTTTTTTTCCACCTTACGGTTGAGCAGGTGGTATTCCACCTGGTTGGATGCCAGGGGAATATCGTATTTTAAAAGCACGGTGTAGGTCCGCTGCATCTGGTTCTTATCGTAATTTGAAACGCCGACGGCGCGTGTCCATCCGGCTTTGACCGCCTCGGCCAACGCCTCCGCCCATGTCTCTACCCGGAAAGGGGGGGAAGGCCAATGGATCTGGTACAAGTCCACCTTCGAGACGCCCAGGCGCTCGAGACTGCGCTGGAGGGCATTCTGAAAAGTGCGTTTCCCCATGCGCCAGGGGAAAGGCATGAACTTGGTAGCAACCAGCACGGGTTGGTCAGTGGTTTTCAGGAATTGACCGAGCAGGGTCTCGGAGCGGCCCGAGCCATAGATTTCAGCGGTGTCCACCAGGTTCACGCCACCAGCCAGCGAGGTCTGGAAGGCGGCGGCGATATCGTCGTCGGTGTAGCCGCGTCCGTAATTCCAGAAGATGCGGTCGCCCCAGGCCCAGGCTCCCAGCCCCATTTCAGCGTTGTGCAGGAAAAGCGTTTCATTGGCATGTGGTTCGGGCATGATCAGCTCCTTTGACGAAAACTGCGCGATTGTATCACAGACGCTGGTCACACCGCTTGAATCGGGTTACAATCGGCTCGACATTATTTTAGGAACTGAGTGGCCGCGAACTCCCCTCACCCGGATCCCTTTCCAAAGGGAGATGGGCAGAAGAAAGGAGGGTTGGCGCTCCCTGAGTTCTGGGAGGTCAATATGAACCCCATCCCGGAAGGGAATCGCGAAGAGTCTCCGGGCGCGTTGGTGCAGCGGTTGGAGCTTCCTTTCAAAAACCTGCTCCTTCTGACGCGTGCCCTGACGCACCGCTCCTACGTCAATGAGCATCAGGAGGCGTTGGAAGATAACGAACGCCTAGAATTTCTGGGTGATGCTGTTCTGGATTTTGTCGCCGGAGCCTGGCTGTACAATCATTTCCCCGAAATGGCAGAAGGCGAACTGACGCGTATGCGATCGGCGCTGGTCTGTACCGAGCAATTGGCAGAGTTCGCCCGCGCCTTCGACTTGGGGTCTGCCATGCGCCTGGGGCACGGGGAAGACCAGGCTGGAGGCCGCCAGAAAGATGTGCTTTTGTGCGCCACGTTTGAGGCTGTGATCGGGTCGCTATACTTGCAACGCGATATTGCCACCATCCAGCGTCTTGTCCACCCCATGTTGGAACAGGTCAGTGAACAGATAATTCTCTCGTCGGATTCCCGTGATCCCAAAAGCCGCCTGCAAGAATGGTCGCAGGGAAAGAAACTGGGCATCCCAAAATATGTTACCGTTACAATCAGCGGTCCCGACCACAAACGGATGTTTGAAATCGAAGTGCAGATCAATGGCAAAGTCTACGGACGTGGTAGCGGGCACAATAAACAGGTTGCGGAGCGCGCGGCTGCCCAGTCTGCGTTGGAAGCCATCGAAAAATCCTAAACTTTTTCCCCAATAATCCAATGCCTTTACGCCTTAAATCCCTCGAACTACACGGTTATAAAACCTTCGCCGCAAAAACCAATTTTGAATTTGCCGAAGGTATTACTGCCATTGTCGGACCGAATGGCTCTGGCAAGTCCAACATTGCTGACGCGCTGCGCTGGGTGCTGGGAGAGCAGACCTACAGCTTGTTGCGCGCCAAAAAGACCGAAGATATGATTTTTGCCGGGTCTGAACAACGGCCGCGCGCCGGAATGGCATCTGCAGGGATAACGTTTGATAACTCCGATGGCTGGCTCCCGGTGGATTTCTCCGAAGTCGGCCTGTCCCGGCGTGCCTACCGGGATGGCCGAAACGAGTATCTGCTCAACAACCAGCACGTCCGCTTGAAGGATATCAATGAACTGCTTGCGCAGTCCGGTCTTTCCGAGCGGACTTATACCATTCTTGGGCAGGGGTTGGTGGATGCCTCCCTAGCCCTCAAAGCCGATGACCGCCGCCGCCTCTTCGAGGAAGCGGCGGGGATCGGCCTCTATCGCGCCCGTCGTGAGGAGTCACTGCGCCGGTTGGAGGTCTCCCAGCGGAACCTCGACCGTGTACTCGACATCCTGGCCGAATTGGAGCCGCGCCTAAAGAGTCTCGAACGCCAGGCGGGGCGCGCACAGGAATACTCCCAAGTACAGGCCGATTTGCGTGTGCTGCTGCACGAGTGGTATGGTTTCCATTGGCACCGTGCCCAGCGTGACCTGACCGAGGCCATTGACCTTGCACGTACTCAGGACACCAAACTGAATGAGGCGCGTGAATCCTACCAGAGCGTGCGGCAGGAATTTTCTGCTTTTCGTGACCGGTTGAACGGCCTGCGGGCGAGGCTGAATTCCTGGCATCGCCAGTCTGCACAACTGCATGAGAACCGCGAGTCTGTCAGCAGAGACCTGGCCATGCTCGACGAGCGTCAACGCTCCCTGCTGGATAACCGCCAGGCGGCCTTGAGCGAGCAATCCCGTCTGGGCGATGAATTCAAAATTGCCTGGGAACGCCTTTCCGCGGCTGACACTGAGGCTGCCCGCCTGCTTGCGGAATATGACGAAGCGCAGACTCAAGCCACAGCAGCTCAGACTACCCTGAACGAGCGCCAGGGCGAGAAATCCCGCCTCGAATCGGACCTCGGGTCTGCCCGTAAAAAATTGGATGAACTCACTGCCCGGCGTGCCGGTTTCCAGGCGCACATGGACGAACTGGCCGCGCGCTCTGAAACCCAAAAACAAACACTGAAGGCTGCAACTCAGGACATCGCCCTTGCTGAATCCGAAGCCGGGCAGGCTTCACAGGAATTCAAGGCCGCCGCCTCGGCTCGTCAAAAAGCTGAAACAGCCATGCAAAAAGCCGAGGCAGAGTTCCAGCTTGCGGAAAAGAGGCTGGCGGGGATCGAGGAAAAGGTCAAACAAAGACAGGCCGAGCGAGCTGCCAAACAGGCTGAACAGGCCAGGCTAAAGGCGCAACTGGATGTGTTGGAACAGGCCGAACAATCCCTGGCCGGCTATGCCGATGGAGCGAAACTACTCCTGGATGCTGCCCGTCAGTCCAAACTGGGAGGAGCACGCGGCGCACTTTCTGCTGCATTGGATGTTCCAGAGGAACTTGAAGTGGCGATCTCTGCGGCTCTGGGTGAGTATACCGATGCCGTCCTGTTGACATCCGGGCGAGATGCCGAACAGGCTCTGGCATTGCTTGATTTAGACCAGTCCGGACGGGCTTCAATCCTGCCGCTGGACTGGCTTTCTCCTGCTGAACCGCTAAAAACGAAACCTGATGCCAATTGTCTTGGCGTTGCATCGGACTTAGTCAAGTCTCCGGCGGAACTGCGCCCGGCGCTGGATTTGCTGCTGGGTCAGGTGCTGGTCGTCCGGGACTGGGCGGTGGCACGCCGTGTGTTGGCCGGCCAGCCCAAGAATGTTCGCGTAGTGACGCTGCGCGGCGAAGTGTTTCATGCCACTGGTCAGGTACTGGCCGGGAAACCGGCCAAGACTGCCGCGTTGGGACGTCCGCGCCAGCGGCGCGAATTGCAGGTATCTCTGGCGGAGGCAGAACGTCAGATTGCCGCGCTGGACAACGAGACAAAAAAATTATCCGGCCAGAAGGAAACGGCCCGCGAGCACGAGGCAGACTGTAAAGAGGGCCTGGCAGAAATGCGCGCCGGGTTGGAAATTGCTCGGGATACCGAACGCCAGGCCCAGGCCCGGGAAGAAACGGCGCAGCGGCAACAGGACTGGCAAGTCAGCCAGAAACAGAGCGTCGAGTCTGAAATTTTAAAAGCAGAAAAAGAGCGCCAGCAGTCTGCCGTAACGCTCTCACAGAATGAAAAGGATGCGGCCCAAGCCCAGGAAGCCCTTCGGACCAAGACGGCATCACTGGTAGCCCTGACCCTGGACGAGTTCCTGGAGCAGGTTGCGTTTTGGGGGACGCGGTCGGCTGTGGCCGAGCGTGCCCTGAGCGATGTCCGGATTCGGCATGGCGAGCGTAAGCAAATCGCTGCTCGTCTGCAAGAACAACAAACCAGGTTGGAAAGCCGCCTGACGGAGATTGATACAGCGCTGGCAGGGTTGGAGGCCGACCGGGAAAACCAGCGCGGTCAGGCTGCCGGGATGAATGCCCAGTTGGAGGAACTTCGCTGCCTGATCGGACCGGCGGAGAAGGAACTGGAAACCGCCGAGACGCAGGAAGTGGAATTACAGAAAAAAGAAACCGAGGGACAAGCGGTGCTGGCGCGCGTGGAGCGGACGTACAACCAGATCCAGCTTGACCTGGGCCGCAAGCAGGAAGCCCTGCAGAACTTGCGCCAAAAGATCGAGGACGACTTTGGTCTGGTGGCCTTCGAGTACGCCACAGATGTCTCCGGCCCTGTGCCGCTGCCATTCGATGGAATGGTGGATCAGTTGCCGGTGGTGACCGAACTGGCTGCCGACCTGGAAGACAATATGACCCGCCAGCGGGCGCAACTGCGGCGTATGGGAGCGGTCAACCCGGAAGCGCAACAGGAGTTCAAGTTGGTCAAGGAGCGCCACATCTTCCTGAAAACGCAGATGGAGGATTTGCACAAGGCTGAAGCCGACCTGCGCAAGGTGATTGCAGAACTGGACACCCTGAC
>JADGQD010000098.1 GCA_017882065.1 Anaerolineales bacterium
CCACCGCCTCCAGCACGTCCCCGGCCAGCACCGCAGCAGTGCTCCCCTGGATCACGGCGGCGGCCAACCCTGCCTGGGCGTGCACCCAGGCCCCAAGCCGGGCCGCGTCGTAGGCCTCCAGTCCCTGGGCGCGCAGACCGGTAATCAATCCGGCCAGCACATCCCCGGTGCCGGCATGGGCCAGAGCAGGAGTAGCCACCGGTATGGTAGTGGTTCGTCCATCCGGGGCGGCAATGACCGTAAACGCACCCTTCAACACAATCACATGTCCCCACTCTGCGGCATACTTACCGGCAATCACCAGGCGGTTTTCTTGGATTTTCTCGACCGAAAGCCCCGTCAGCACGGACATTTCGCCGGGGTGCGGGGTCAGAATGGCCGGGGCCGGGAGCAGCTTGAACCAATCGGGCAATTTTGCCAGGAGTTTCAAACCGTCGGCATCGAAAACGAACGGGGGCAGCGCGGCAGGCATCCGGTCCGCTTTCGATCCGGCGCTCTGAACAAAGCCCATGCGCGCATGAAAGACCTTCGCAGGCGCGTAATTCAGCAAGTTTGCAATGAATTCCCTGGTCGTATCATCCAATCCCAAACCGGGACCAACCAAAATTGCCGTGGCGCGTTCCAGGTTGTCTGTCACTATATCAACCGCGCTGGAAGTGACGGAGCCCATTTCGTGCGGCAGGAGCAGCCAGGTTGCTTCAGGAAAGTGACCGGCCAGGGCAGTGTGCAGCGGTGCAGGGACGGCCAAAGTTACCAGGCCGGCACCGACCCGGTAGGCGGCTTTGCCGGCCAACAGGGCCGCGCCGGTGTAATTGACCGACCCGGCCACAACCAGCGCCGTGCCAAATGTTCCCTTATGGGCATCCGTCGGACGGTCTGGAAGAAGGGAGGCGGCCAGGATTTCGTCGGCTACTTCACTTTTGACCGCCTGCCAGGACTTCAACTCGTTGAGCGGACCAATATCCACGACGCGTAATTCGCCGATCAAATCATAGGCCGGGAGTTTGAGCAAGCCTTGTTTAACTGCCGCCAGTGTAACTGTCGCGTCGGCAGGGATACAATCTTCAGCAACCTCGCCGGTATCGCAATCCACACCGGATGGGCAGTCCACGGCAACGATAAGGGGCTGCCATTCAATCGATCCAAGGATGGTTTTTGCCGCGCTGAGCACCTTGCCCATATCAGGCTTCAGGGGCAGTTTGAAACCCGTGCCCAGTACGCCATCCAGAACAACATCGGCAGTTTCCAGAAAGGCGGTGAGTTGTTGGAAATCAGAATCCTTTTCGGCCAGGTAAATCTCCCCGTCCGCATCTTCCAGCCGCTTTACCAGTGGATCGCCAGCGACTTTGCGCTTGATGATGTATGCACGCGCCTTCCAGCCTTTCTCGGCTAGATGCGTCAGCGCAATGAGCGTATCGCCGCCATTGTTGCCGGGGCCGACAAACCCGAGTACCTGGATATCTTCCTCGTCATCCTGGGCATAAGCCAACTGCAAAACTTCGCGGGACAGGTTATGCCCGGCATTTTCCATCATCGTATTGTAGGTCAGGTCTTTCGCGTCGGCTTCTTGCTCCACGGCGCGCATTTCAGAGACAGATACCAATTTCATGGAGGTTCCTCCGTATTCGTCCATTCTACCAAGATGCTATTAGAATTCCATAGGAATAATCAATCGGGCTGGCATATCTGTTCCGAGTACTTTTGAAGCCGTCCCGGCAAGTATCATCCCCATAAATCCTTCGCCACATCCTCCAGCCCGAGGGCACACAACTTCTCGCGAGTCGGGCGGCCCGTGACCGGGTCCCAGCCGCGCGCCGAATAGTAGGCCAGCAGCATGGATTCCAGATCCGGGGCGAAGCCCGCTACAGGACCGTCAGCCAGGGGTTCGAGCAGCGCTTTGGGGAGTTTGTCATTCCCTCGCGTCAGGCCCATCCGATTATTGATGGCCCTTTTCAGATTCCAACCGCGCTCGCCGCAGCGGAGCAGATCATCCACGCTGCAATCGTAACCACAGGCAGCATTGACCAGTCCAGCCACCATCTCCGCCGGGACATTGGCAAAGAGGCACAGTACCAGCGAATCGCAGGCACTGCGCCAGTCCTGGTGACGGGCAACGTTGGCAGCCTTCTCTGCCCCAGCGTGTCTTTCAAAGAATTTCAGACCAAGGCTGGTTTCGGCCTGGCCCCAGTCCACGAGGAAATAATCGGACTTGTTGTGGCAGGCGCCACGCGGGCTGGTGGCGTAGACCAGCGCCATCCCGGAGACTCCACGTGGGTCGTGGTAAGCCACCTCGAGTCCGTTCACCTGCACGGCTTCCTCCTCCGCACCGAAATGGGCGGCAAAGCGGCGCGAGCCATCGGCCATGAAATTGCCGATCCCCTCGCGGCGGGCCATCAGGTGGAGCAACCTCTCCGCGCCCGTGACGTCCCCCCAGCGCAGAGGGAAACCGGTATCCTTTTCGGTGATGACCCCATTTTCGTATAGATGGTACGCCAAACCAATGGTATTCGAGGCGCTAATGACATCCATGCCATAGCGGTCGCACACTTCGCCCAGGCGGACAATGGCTGCCAAATCATCGTTGAGCAGGTTTGGGCCGAAACCGACAATCGTCTCGTACTCTGGACCCTTACGCTTCTCTCCGTCCTCCAGGCGCACCACCCGCCCGCAGGCGATCACGCAGGCATGACAGGCGCTGACACCCACCAGGATGGTCTCTGCCATGGTTGAACCGGAAACCTTGTCCACACCTTCGAAAAAGCCTTGGTGAAAATATTTCTTCGGCGTCCCACCAAGGTAATCAGCGTAATCGGCCACCCCGGCTGTCCCCAATTCATGCGCTACCTGGGTGACGGTATCTTCCTTCAAAAAGTGGTTGGAGGCGGAACGCAGGGGGGCAAACAATTCGGGTCGGGCAATCGGGATTTTCTGCGTCCCTTTGACTGCAATCGCCTTGAGATTCTTCGACCCGGCAACCGCCCCCAACCCGGTGCGCCCCGCCGCCCGCCCGTGATCGCAATACAATCCTGCGAACAGCACGCCGTTCTCGCCTGCCGGACCGATCGTCAGGACGTGCGCGCCCGGAAGGCCAATCTCGCTTTTGATAATGGACTGCGATTCATACATATCCTTGCCCCACACTGCCGCTGCATCCCGGACCTCGAGCTTGCGGTTGTTTAACCATAGATAGACCGGCCTGTCAGCTTTTCCGTTGATCCACAACCCGTCATAGCCGCAAAAACGAAGTTCCGGTCCCCAGAACCCACCACAGTTTGACTCGGCCCACAGTCCCGTCGCCGGGCTTTTCCCGCAGACGACGAACCGTCCCACCGCCGGGCCAGCCGTCCCCGAGAGGGGACCGTTCAGGAAGAGGATTGGCGATTCGGGAGATACAGGGTCGAGATCCCGCGTGAGCACGGGATAGAGCAGGCGCGCCGCAAGCGACGCACCGCCAAGATAGTCACGTTCCAATTCCACCGGGATGACATACTCCGATGTTTCCCCGGTGGTCAGGTTGACTTTGAGGATCGGTTGCATGGCTAAAGTATCTCGGTCGTCACTTCCCGGCAGCAGCGGACAAAATCCAGCACGGTCGGAACATTGCGCATCATGTAGGCCATGCTCCCATGCACCTGCAACTTGCGGGTCATCATGGCCTGCATGGGGTCGAGTTCGCCTTTCATGATGTGGGAAATGTTTTCGTAGGTAGCCGTCAAGACAAACTTCGACTTGACGCTGAAAAGGTCTTTCAGGGTTTCCGTTTTGCGGCACTTGCCATGCCACAGATCCAGATAGTAGATATGTTGCTCAGTAAGAGGTCCACTCGGCTCTATGACAACGCACATGTCGCCTTCCCAGTTCCTGGCAATCTGTGCGTAGCGCTCGTCGGAATTTAGTTTATCAAAAAGGGATTGCAACCACTCAGGGCTTGGAAATATGATTGCCATTGTATGTTTCCTTCAGGAAAGTTATGAAAGTATTATATCATTTTCGCCTTTTGCGACTCTGAAAGAAATGCGAACGAATCGCCTTTTTCCTCTTGTCATAATTCGAAAATTGGTCTATGCTTATAGCGCCAAAGGAGACAGGCAGGATGTCCTGAACTCCATCGTCAGAAACGGTCATTTCAATTTCAAAGGAGAGAGAAGAGATGAAAAAAATTACATTCGTACTGAGTTTTTTGGTTCTCGCCAGCCTTGTGCTGACAGCCTGCGCCCCCAAAGCGACAGGCACAACCGGTGGCGGCAGCGCTGCGGCTGGGTTGCCCGATCTCGGTGGGAAAACAATCACAGTGGCAGTTGAAAATCAATACCCGCCCTTCAACTCGATTGACCCGACAACGAACGTCGGAGTGGGCTGGGACTATGATGCCGTCCGCGAAATATGCAAACGTATCAACTGCGTAGCAGAATTCAAGCAGGCTGCCTGGGACGGTATCTTCCCCGCCATGGCGTCGGGGGAATACGATATGCTTGCGGATGGCGTTACGAGCCGTTGGGGACGTAACTGGGCTGTGGATTTCTCGATCCCATATACTACTGTTGCACAACAATTGGTGGTAAGGGCAGATGACAATCACACCCTCGATGAATTCATAGCGGATGCGAACCTCAAAGTCGGTACGCAAATTGGAACCACAAATTTCATTGCGGCTGAAAAATTCTTCCCCGATAAGGAGATCCTTAGCTATTCTGAATTCCCAGCAGCCGTTTTGGCTTTGCTCGCTGGCGATATAGACGGCGTCGTCCTGGACGACACCGCAGCATATGGCTTCATGCAGGCAAATCCGGGGCAATTGAAGTCAGCGGGTGTTGTCGCGACCGGCGACTTGCTGGCCTTCGTTTTCCCACCAGGAAGTGATCTTGTAGGTCCGGTAAATGCGGCCCTGCGTGCCATGCATGCTGATGGTACGCTTCTGCAACTTAATAATACATGGAATCTGGCCGCTCCTTCCGGGACAGAACTCGAGTAGTACCGTAAATGGCCGTTCCTGACTTTGGCAGGATGGGGTCATCACCCCATCCTGCCAATTAATACCTTGGGTTGAAAACATGACGGAGACCGCTCATGGAAATCGCAGAGAAACGTAAACTTCCTGGAATTATCCCCGGTGGATTAGATGTATCAAAATGGCCTTGGTGGGCAATTGTGTTGGGCTTGGTAGGTGTAAGCCTAGTTTTTTTAATTCTGGGATCAACCGATTACCAAAATACGTTCCTCTACCTGACCCAGGGTATTATCGCCACCTTGCGGATCACATTCTTTTCTTTTTTATTGGCAACGCTGCTTGGCCTGCCAACCGGTCTGGCACGCATCTCGAAGAACACTTTTTTACGTAATCTGTCTACGCTATACATAGAGATTGCACGCGGCATTCCCTTACTAGTTCTTATCATCTATATTGCATATGGTTTGTTTCCAATATTTGTAAATTTTATAAATGCTCTGGGAAAATGGGGGTTGGATATCCTACCGGTCAGCGGATTTTTTCAATCTTTGTCTGCATACACGATCCGGAACGTAACGCAGGAAGGGCGTGCCATCATAGCTCTCGGTATTGGGTATGGGGCGTTCGAGGCGGAAGTCTTCCGGGCTGGCGTCCAATCGATTAGTAAAGGCCAAATAGAGGCAGCCAAATCGGTAGGAATGACTTATTTTCAAGCCATGCGCTTTATCGTCCTGCCGCAAGCCATCCGCCGCGTCCTTCCCCCCCTGGGTAATGATTTCATCGCCTGCTTGAAAGACTCTTCCCTAGTGAGCGTTTTGGCAGTCAATGAATTGACCCAGATGGGCCGCTTGCGAACTGCCGGAACCTTTCGCGCCATGGAGACCTATAACATGGTCGCTTTCCTTTATCTCTCCATGACTTTGCTTCTTTCCACCCTTGTCCGCTGGCTGGAAAACAGAATGAAAATTGAAGAATGATGGAATTATAAAAGCCGCCAAATGGCGGCTTTTATTTTGATGCGCTGGCGGGGACTTGAACCCCGACGCCTTGCGGCACATGCCCCTCAAGCATGCCTGTCTGCCAATTCCAGCACCAGCGCGCGAGCAGGTCGTATTATAATCAGGTTGCTTTGATTGTCAAGCAAAACTTTCGCATTAGGCGGGGTTACCCCCCGTCCACTTATGTAAAAAGGAGACGAAGGATGACGCGTATCGTAGTAGACGCCATGGGGAGCGACGATTTCCCCACCCCTGACATCATCGGCGCCGTCCAGGCCGCGCGTGAATATGGCGTAGAAATTATCCTTGTTGGAGACGAAACGAAAATCGGACCCGTGCTTGCCGCACAAAACCCCGGCAATCTCCCCATCCGCGTCGTCCATGCGCCTGAGATGCTGACGATGGAGGATAAAGGCCTGGCGCTCGTTTTGAAGGCGCGACGCCCTAACTCGAAGAACTCAATGGCCATTGGTATTGACCTGGTCAAAAACGGCCAGGCGGAGGCGTTCGTTACGGCTGGTAATACCGGCGCGGCGTCCGTGACCGCATACTTCCGGCTGGGCACCATCCCCGGCGTGGACCGCCCCGGTCTTACGCCTGTCTTCCCCACCGCCAGCGGCTCCTGTGTCGTGCTGGATGTGGGCGCCAATCCCGACTGCAAGCCCAAAAACCTGCTCCAGTTTGCCATCATGGGCAGCATCTACGCCGAAAAAGTGCGCGGCGTGAAGAACCCGAAAATCGGCCTGCTGTCGAACGGAGAGGAAGCCGGAAAGGGTAATGAGTTAATCAAACACACCTATCCCCTGCTGAAAGACTCCGGCTTGAACTTCTATGGTAACATCGAGGGCAAGGAACTCATCGGCGGAAAAGTAGACGTAGCCGTGACCGACGGTTTTACCGGCAACATCCTGCTGAAATCGTCTGAGGCGGTGGCTAAACTGCTCATGGACAAGATCAAAGAAGCCATCCAGACCGGCGGCCTGCGCGTCAAACTTGGCGGTCTGCTGGTCAAACCTGCCCTCAAGGGAATTAAGAAAATGATGGATCCGGCAGAAGAGGGCGCCGCGCCTCTACTGGGCGTGAATGGCTTGGTTTTCATCGGACATGGCCGCTCAGATGCCATCGGCATTAAGAACGCGGTCCGCGTGGCAAATAATGCGGTTAAAGCAAACGTGCTGGAGTCCATCCGCACGGCCATCGAACAATCTCTCAAGAAATAGAGGCAACATGAAAGTCGTCACCAATACCAAACTGATCAAACGTAATGCCAAAATCGGGCAGTATACTAGCATAGGAGCGCTGGTTATCCTGGGCGTTGGCCTGTACATTTCATTCAAAATGCCGGACAAATTCGCTTACTCGCTCGGAGCCTTGCTGCTCGGTTTTTTCATGTCGCAAATTGGGATGTACTACGGGAATCGCTGGGGCCGCAGTCCCCGCCCCGATGAATTGATCGA
>JADGQD010000099.1 GCA_017882065.1 Anaerolineales bacterium
GATTACAAAATTGTCAAATTGGCGTAGGGGAAGCGTAGGGGAAGCGTCAAGTACATTTTAGACCAGGATGGTAAGATATTGACGTAAGGCGATTTCTCTTCTCCTCCTTTCAAGAGAGCCGGGGTCGGCGTCCCCGGCTCTCACGATTCTAACACAATGTTATAATCCCTTTTGTCGGCAGACTATCGCCGGGGATTTCCCGTGATGCTTTCCCGCCTCGCTTACCGCACCCGCCAGTTCTGGAATACCCTGCCCGGCTCCCGCAGGCGGGTCGAGATCGAGATGCTTCTTCCACATCTCCCTCCTTCCCAGATTGTCCTTTTTCGCCGGATGCAGCTCTCCGAGCAGACCCATGCCTATCAGATGTTCGAACAATTAAAAGCTTCTGGTCAAACCGACCCGGACCTGCTGGCCGCTGCCCTCCTACACGATGTTGGTAAAGTCCTGTATCCGCTTTCCTTACTCGACCGCGTGGTCATCGTGCTGGGAAAACGCTTTTTCCAGCGAAGAGCCAGACGCTGGAGCGAGGGGACACCGAGCCGACTCCGCCGCCCATTCGTTGTGGCCGCGCATCACCCCGATTGGGGTGCAGACCTGGCAGAGCAAGCGGGCGCTTCTTCCCGGACCGTGGACCTGATCCGCCGCCACCAAGCCCCAGCCTCCCCAAATCCAGGTTCGCGGACCGAACGCCTGCTGGCCGTGCTGCAAGCAGCGGATAACGAGAATTAGAAAACGAGGAAACCATGACCGTAAAAATCACCATCATCGGCCTCGGCCAAATTGGCGCTTCTTTGGGACTGGCCCTGGCAAACCACAAAGACCAGGTCACCACGCTCGGCCACGATAAATCGCCGGATATCGCCCGCAAAGCCCAGAAGCAGGGGGCGGTTGAGAGCATTTCCTACAACCTGCCCGCCTCCATCGAAGGTGCAGACTTTGTAGTGCTGGCAATCCCCTTCGATGAGATTTATGAAACATTGAAAATTATTGCACAGGATTTACGCGAGGGTGCCGTCGTGATGGATACCGCGCCGGTCAAATCGGTGGTGGCAGAATGGGCGAAAGAACTCCTGCCGCCCAAACGCCATTACATCGGCCTGACCCCGGCGCTCAACCCGACCTGCCTGGAGGATGCCGCGCGGGGGCTGAACGCAGCTCGCGCCGACCTGTTCCAGAAAGGGGTGATCGCTGTCACTGCTCCGCAAGGGACGGCTGAAGGGGCGCTCAAACTGGCGGCTGATTTTGTCGCCCTGCTCGGCGCGCAGCCCTTTTTCGCGGACCTGGCTGAAGTGGACGGGGTGATGGCCTCAGCCCACCTCCTACCGGGATTGTCGGCGGCTGCACTGACCGAGACTGTCACCGGTCAGCAAGGCTGGGCAGACATCCGCAAAATTGCCGGGAAGCCTTATTCAGCCGCCACGCAGCCGCTCGACGGGGAAGAGCCCGCCGCGCTGGCTGAGGCCATCCTGCAGAACCGCGCCAATACGATCCGTGTTCTGGACGAATATATTGCCACCCTGACATCCTTGCGAAAGGATATTGCGGAAGAAAATAAAAAGGAGCTGCAAGCCCGTCTCGAACGTGCCCGGCGGGGACGCGCCCAGTGGCAATTGGAGCGCGCCAAAGGCGACTGGCTATCGGTCGAATTCGGCGGGCAGGAAATGCCAAAAGTCGGTGATATTTGGAAACGGCAGATCGGCGGCCTGGATAAAATCTTCGGTCGGCGCGACAAGAAACCGGATGCGGATTAACCGCCTCTATGTCCTTTTTTTGCTATATTCTCGAATGTTCTGACGGAACCTATTACACCGGCTGGACGACCGACCCGGAGCGACGCCTCTGCCGGCATAACCGCGGGAACGGCGCCCGGTACACGCGCGGCCGGCGTCCGGTCCGGTTGGTTTACGTGGAGGAGCAGCAGGATCGGAGCAGTGCGATGCGAAGAGAGATCCGGATCAAGCGGATGAGTCGGAAAATGAAAGGAAAGTTGATTAAACAAAAATAAAGGCTAGCTATGTCGGGGTCTCCTGACCCCGACATGCAACTGACCGAAGGTCTCACCCATGGAACGTTATAGAATTCTGGAAGGTGTTTACATCTATTTTGTAACATTTGCGATTGTTGAATGGCTTCCTGTTTTCATAGAGGAGTCTACCTGCAAAATTATCACCGACAGCTTGAATTTCTGCATCCAGAATAAAAGTCTGCGCGTTAATGCTTATGTCGTCATGTCCAATCATTTGCATGCAGTTGTTTTTGACGGGGATTTCGATAGCGAAAGGTTGAAGCATACTCTGGATGATTTCCGCAAATTTACGGGAAGACAACTAGCGGATTACTGTGATGCTCATTGTTCGCTTGTCTTTGGCGAAGCGTTTCGACGCGCAGCAGGTGAAGACCGCCAGAGGCGAGTCTGGCAGCCGACGCAACATCCCGAAGGGATTGTCTCCGAGCAGTTCTGGCAGCAAAAAGTCAACTACATCCACGAGAATCCGGTACGCAAGGGGTTGGTGACCCGGCCGGAGGATTGGCGCTTTTCCTCAGCAAAATTTTGGGCGAACGAAGATACCAAAAATACTGATATAGAAATTTGTGGGGTTGGCTGGTAGTTTGAAGACCTGCGGTCAATACCTGGGCGGGGTCGGGAGACCCTCGCCCACCAGGTGATATGAAAACTTCCAAGATCAAAATCTCGGAAATTTTTTATCTGCTCCGTGTAACAAGGGGATACGGACGAACGCCCCGCCTCCACCGGCGTTTTCAATGACCGCGTGGTAGGCATGTTTGTCGCTCATGGTTTCTCCTAATCAAACGCCGCTGGCCGGGCGGGGTCAGCAAAATGGGCGAAGACTTCTTCGAGCATTTGCCGGTTGGTGCGGTAGGCCGAAAGCGGTGGGAGATGTTCCAGGTCAAAGAAATCCACCGCCGAGGTCTCGTTGCTGGGACGGGCTTCGCCTCCGTTGATGGTGCACAGGAAGATGAGTTTATAGGCGTGGTAGAACTCCATCCGGGCGCCGGGGACGCGGTTGGCATCGTAGACTGCGACCAGTTTCTCCACCCGGACCTCGTACCCGCTCTCCTCCCGAACCTCGCGCGCCACCATTGCGGTTGGAGTCTCGCCCACATCACCCCAGCCACCGGGCATGGTCCAGCCGCCGTCCGAGCGTTCCTGTACCAACAAGATTTTGCCGTCCTGAATGACCGCGCCGCGCACGTCGATCTTGGGCGTAGCATATCCCGGCTGGACGCGGAAATTTTCCAGAATAGAGTCAGGGGTAAGCGTGGTGTGACTGGCAACGATCTCCGCGGCAATCTCTTCCAGCCGCCTATAACGCAGGCCATCGTATTCGCTCTGCGAATATGTCAGACCAGTCTGGGCCAGCGACTGGATCTCGCGCGCCCAGTCGAGCCATTTTGGAGTGGTTTCTGCCATGATAACTCCTGAATACAATCTATGAAGTTGTTTTTAAAAACGTCCGCGTCGCTGTGAGCTTCTCTTTATCTACCTTGCCCGTCTTTTCCCAATAATCCAGCAACTGTGTGATGGTCAGCACCGCGTGTAAATGGAAACCTGCCTGCTCGAGCGACTCTTTCGCGCCAGACTGGCGGTCGATCAGCACGACCACATCTTTCACAACCAGCCCGGCTCCGGTCAGTTTCTCGATAGCTTCGAATTTGCTCCCGCCGGTAGTGGCGAGGTCGTCAATCACCACAACCGTCTCCCCGGCGTGGTACTCGCCTTCGATTTCGGCCTTCGTGCCGTACTCCTTTACTTCCTTGCGCGGATAAATCATCGGGTGGTTGCCCTGCAAGCTGACAGCCGTGGCAATCGGGATGGCGGCGTAGGGCAGGCCTGCAATGCGCTGGAATTCAAGTTTTTCCAAAATTGGCAGGTAGGCTGCTCCGACTTGTTCCAGCAGTTTGGGATAGGTGATGATCTGACGCAGGTCTATGTAGATGGGGGATTTCAATCCAGATTTCAGGGTGAATTCGCCAAACTTTATGCAGCCGGCATCGAGCAAGCTGTCGACGAGAGTAGAGAACAGAGAGGATAGAGAAATGTCGGACGATTGCAATGTCTTGTTTGATTCAGAAACAGTTTTACTGCTTTTTGTTCTCTTCTCTTTACTCATCTGGTATTGAATGTTTACCATCTCGTCTCGCAGTTCTGCGGCAACCCTGGGGGGGTCCTCGGACTGCGAGATGCCGCGCGAGACATTGATGAGCATGCCCTTCCCGTCTGCTCGCAGACCGGTGCGGAGAGCGGTTTCCAGGTCTCCGCCCTGGGCACCGACACCCGGGACCAGCAACCACAGGTCGGGCGCGGCGGCGCGGACGCGGGTCAGCGCATCGGGCTGGGTCGCTCCGACGACGAGGCCAATGTTGTCCCCGGTGTTCCAGGTCTGGGCGAGGTGGGCAATGTGTTGGTGTAAGGGAACGACATGTTGTGCCCCTACGACTACGACATTCAAATCCTGCAAATCCGCCGCACCGGGATTGGAGGTCTTGCACAGCAGGAAAACACCCTTCTCTTTGTACGCCAGGAACGGGTCGATCGAGTCCTTGCCAAGATACGGTGAAAGCGTGATGGCATGCACGCCGAGATTCTCAAAAGCCGATTGGGCATACGCCTCGGCGGTGGAGGCAATGTCGCCGCGTTTGGCATCGAGGATGACCGGGATCATCGAACCCAGCCGGTCGGACTCCGCCTGCACGGCGGCGATGACATCCTTCAACGCGGCCCAGCCCTCGGGTCCGTATAGCTCGAAGAAGGCGGCGTTGGGCTTGAAGGCGGCAGCGTAGGAGGAGGTCGCTTTAACGAGCCGCAGGCAGAAATCCCGCGCCGCCTCAGCGGTGGGAGCGGGTAAATCGGACGGGTGCGGGTCGAGTCCCACGCACAGGAGCGAGGAGCAATCGTCGACACGTTTGGCGAGAAAAGAAAAGAAGGTTTCCATCGTGGATTAATCGCCGGTTGTATTTTGAGATGGACCAAGTTGATCCTGCAGTTTGGCAAGCGCCTGGCTGACCTGTTTGCGGGAAATGCCTGCCGCGACGAGGCTCTGGTCATCCTTTTCGAGCAAGCGCTGGTAATAATCGGAAAGCGCCAGTTGCGTCTCGACCGGGAGGGCGTTTCCATTCGATCGTTGAACCAGTACTTCGACCTTGTCAATATTTTCGGTGGACAGATCGGCGACCTCAGACAGAACCACTTCCAGAATAAATCGCAATCCGCGCCCGAAAGCAATGGAACCTTGAACCGGTTGGTCCAGCTTGATAAGGATTTCACCTTGCTCCTGATAGAGATCCGCCAGGATTGCCAACCGACCGACGTCCAATTGTCCTTGCGCTGTCAGCATACTCAGAATGCTACCGTCATCCATCTGGTCGACGAGATTTGCGGGGAGTGTGGTTAACTGCTCCATTGCCTGCTGGATAGCCTGCCGGGCTTCCGAGTATTTACCGGCCTTCCTTAATCCAATCGCAGTCAGCAGGGCAGCGATGGCCTGATTGATGATGCGCATCAGATAATCTTCAGTAAACATTGGCAAGACTCCCGTACCAAAACGCCAAGGGTTTTTGCTTAGGCTTTTCCAAGCACCATCGCCAATAACGCCATTCTAACGTATAACCCGTATTCCATTTGCCGGAAATAAGCGGCGCGGGGATCGTCATCGAACTCGGGAGAAATCTCGCCGACGCGCGGCAGCGGGTGCATCACGATCATGCGTTCCCTAGCGGCTTTCATCACCTTCGGGTCGATAACGTAAGCACCCTTGACGGACTCGTAGACGGCCTCGTCGGTAAAACGCTCTTTCTGTACGCGCGTGACGTACAGCACGTCAGTTGCGGGCAGGGGCTGATCGAGCGTGGTGTACTCGGTCTGCTCGACGCCCTTGGCTTTGAGTTCGTCGATCAGTTCGGCGGGCATACGCAGGATGTCGGGCGCCACGTAGTTCAGTTTGACCTTGTAAAGCGAGAGCAGGCGCGCCAGCGAGTGGACAGTGCGCCCGTGCTTCAAGTCGCCGAGCAGGGTGACTGTGAGACCGTCGAGGTGGCCAATTTCTTCCTTGATGGTGAAGGCGTCCAACAGAGCCTGGGTGGGATGCTCGCCAATGCCATCGCCGGCGTTGATGACCGGCTTGCGGGCCGCCTTGGCCGCCTGCGCCGCCGAACCGACTTCCGGGTGGCGGATGACGATCACGTCCGCGTAGCATTCCAGGGTGCGGACGGTATCCGGAAGGCTCTCGCCCTTCGAGACCGACGAGTACTTGACCTCGTTGATTGGGATGACCGAGCCGCCCAGGCGTTCCATGGCGGCGGTGAACGACGACGAGGTGCGGGTGGAAGGTTCGTAGAACAGGTTGGCCAGGATCTTGCCTTTGAGCAGGTCGAAGGTGCCGATGTGGTCAACCATGTTGTGCATCTCGTGCGCCACTGCAAAGACGTACTCCAGGTCTTCGCGGCTGAACTGCTTGACCGAGATGATGTCCTTGCCGTACCAGGGCGCGTTCTTGTGGTCGCCGAAGGGCAGGTGGGAATTATTGGGTTGGGTGGGCATAAATTATTCTCCTTTTGAAATTTATGATAACAAGCGTATATTTTGACCGAAACCGGGTTGAGCAAGAATCTTGCCATCCCGAAACACCTCCTGACCTCGGAGAACAACGCGGCGTACCTGACCTCGGACCTTCCAGCCCTCGAACGGCGTCCAGCCACAGCGGGAGTTCATTTCGGCGGCGCGAATCTCGTAAGTGGCATTCTCATCCACTTCGACCCAGGTCTCGGGCTGTTCGGGGAGGTTGAAAATGCGGCGAGGGTTGGTGACCATTCGAGCGATGATATCGTCAACGGTCAACCGTCCATCGTCCACTGAAGTCAGAAGCAGCGGCAAAATGGTTTCCAAGCCGGGAAATCCGGGCGGCGGGTTGTCGCCGTCCTTCTCGGCCAGGGTGTGCGGGGCGTGGTCGGTGGCGAAACAGTCAATAACGTCGAGATTGACCCACAAGGCGTCCACATCTGCTTGCGTGGCGAGGCGCGGGCGGACTTCGATGCGGCCATTCACCCTCACCCCTGGCCCCTCTCCCGAGGGGAGAGAGGAAGTCAAGAACATATGATGCGGCGCGACTTCGCACGTGACCTTGATGCCGCGCTCTTTGGCCGCCTTGATGAGCAGGACCTCCTCTTTCAGCGAGATGTGGGCGATATGGACGGGCCGGTCATAAATGGCAGCCATCAAAATGACCGCTGCCATGCTGCGGCTTTCGGAATGCGCCACGATGGGCAGGTGCTTCGGCCAGGTTTTGAAGTGCTCCTGCCATAGGGTCATCGAATC
>JADGQD010000100.1 GCA_017882065.1 Anaerolineales bacterium
GCCTACGGCCAGTCCGCTCAGACCGAAGAAGACGATCGAGATGGTCTGGATGCGCAATAAGCTGACGGTCAGTGCTTGTTTATCCGGGGAGAAACCTGCCCCGAGGAGGTATTGAACAATCGGCCCGGCAAAGAACGCCGCCAGTCCGGCCAGCAGGCTCATGAGCACCAGGATCAGGTTGGCGGTGGCTGAGGCCAGTTTCCAGGCCGAGCCGCGGTCTTCTTTGACCAGGAACTTGACAAAGATGGGGATGAACGACGAGACCAGGATACCGCCCGCCATGATGGTCACCAGCGTTTCCGACGGGCGGTTGGCAGCGTAGAAGGCATCCAGTTCCACACCGGCGCTGAAAGAGCCTGCAATCAGGATTTTTGCGGCCAGACCGGTCAACTGGCTGACGATAAAAGCCAGCATCACGGTCCCGGCGGCGCGGGCAATGCTGTGCTGGGGCTTGGTTTCGGTCTCGCTCATGAGTCGGGATTATACTCCACGGTATGCCTCCCCAAACCAGAAATCCTGCCCGGGGAGTGGCTAATTTTGTGGGCTAAGCACTATATTCACCACAGAGCCCACAGTCCCCTCGGGGATGATAAGAGCACTGAGATTTACCTTCGTTTTTGCTCTGTGAACTCTCCCGGAAGGACACCGGGACGGTGCGTGTTCCACCAGCTCCAGAAGCTGCCGGGGTCCGTGGTAATGCTTTTAGCCCATGTTTTTAGCAGAAACGGCTAGAGTTGGGTGGAGGCTGCGCAGGCCAGAACCAGGATCAGGGCCAGGAGGGGGAGCCTGAGACGTTTCAGCACCATCCCAATATACTACCAACGAAATTGGAACTTATGTGCTATCTTATAGCAGGAAGCAGTATAATCATGCCACTCCAATGGTTACTAGAGGAATCTTAGTTTGAAGCCTCAAAATAATGCGCGTAGCCAGTATATTATCATTCTTCTGGTACTGACGCTGGTCTTAACTTCTTGCATTCCCTCGACCCCTGACCTGCCAACGCGGCTCCCGATCACGCCTGACACCGGACCCGCGACCGGCTGGCTCGAAATCTTTTTCACCAACCCGGCCGCACCCCACGCAGCAGACTACGAGGGCGGCCCGGATGAAATTCTGGCGGCTGCCATTGACCAGGCGCGTCTTTCCGTGGATGTGGCCGCCTATAGTCTAAACCTGTGGAGCATTCGCGACGCCCTCATCCATGCTCATCAACGCGGGGTGGTGGTGCGTATGGTGATGGAAAGCGACAATATGGATAACCGGGAAGTCCAGCAGATCCTGGATGCCGGGATTCCCATCATCGGCGACCAGCGCGAGGGTCTGATGCACGATAAGTTCGTCGTGATTGACCACTCGGAGGTCTGGACTGGCTCGATGAATTACACTACCAACGGAGCTTACCAGGACAACAACAATCTCATCCGCATCCGCTCGACAAAGGTTGCAGAAAATTTTACTAACGAGATCTATGAAATGTTCGAAGAAAACCTGTTCGGACCGGACATTGGCGCGGCAACCCCCAATCCCAGTTTGAACATTGACGGAACGTCGGTAGAAATCGCCTTCTCGCCGGAGGACGACGTCGCGGCGCGTATCCTGTTACTGCTTCAGGGTGCGCAGGAAAGTATTTATTACATGGCCTATTCCTTTACTGCCAACGATCTCGGTGACGCCATCCGCCAGCGCGCGGCGGACGGTCTGATCGTGGTAGGGGTGATGGACGACGAACAAATCAATTCCAATCAGGGTACAGAGTACGATCCGTTCAAGCAAGCTGGACTGGATGTGCGGCGGGATGGCAATGCCGGGCAGATGCACCACAAGGTTATCATTATTGACCGCTCCATCGTCATCGCCGGCTCCTATAACTTCACCGCCAGCGCTGAGGAACAGAACGATGAGAACGTAATCATCATCTACAATGCGGACGTAGCCGCGCAATATTTGGCCGAGTTTCAGCGCGTTTATGATCAGGCGCAGCCGTAATTGGTACGGGCGACGAAACATCACTCATATTTCGTTGCTCTGAAAATACCGTTGCCATTTTTCGTCAGTTAGAGTAAAGTATCCACCAGAACCGGAGGTTGCCCATGAGCGACAAATTCTATCTTGGCCGTCTTTATGACCCCACACAGGCTAAAGTCACCGACCAGCCCTTGCAGTATGACCCCGCAGACCTGACCACTCACGCGGTGGTGACCGGCATGACCGGCTCCGGCAAGACCGGCCTGTGCATTGCCCTGATGGAGGAAGCAGCCTTGCAAGGGATCCCCGCCATCCTGATCGACCCGAAAGGCGACCTGACCAACCTCCTGCTGCACTTCCCCGACCTGGCTCCGCAGGACTTCCAGCCCTGGCTCGACCCCGAACTGGCCCGCCGCGCCGGAAAATCTGTCGAGCAGGCCTCCACCGGCGCCGCCCTAGCCTGGCGTAACGGACTGGCCGAGTGGGGCATCACCCATGAACGCATGGTGGCACTCAAGAACGCCGCCGAGTTTGCCATCTACACCCCCGGCTCGGACGCGGGGATCCCGGTCAGTGTGTTGTCGTCGTTGGCGGCACCCGGCCTGGACTGGGCGACCAACCGCGAGATCCTGACCGAGCGCATTTCCAGCACGGTCACGGCCATTCTGGGGCTGGTCGGTTTCAATGAACTTGACCCAATCCGTTCGCGCGAACACATCCTGCTCTCCAACATCTTTCAGTCTGCCTGGAGCCAGAATAAATCCCTGGATCTGAACGAACTCATTCTGCAAATTCAGACTCCGCCCTTCGACAAGCTCGGTGCTTTTCCAGTGGATACATTCTTCCCGGCCAAGGACCGTATGGATTTGGCCCTGCAGATCAACAATATCCTGGCCGCCCCAACTTTCGAACTATGGCGCATCGGCCAGCCGCTGGATATTGCCGCCCTGTTGCGCGCCCCGGATGGCCGACCGCGCCACAGCGTTTTCTACATTGCCCACCTATCGGACGCCGAGCGCATGTTCTTTGTTACATTGCTCCTGTCGGCGGTGGAGACCTGGATGCGCACCCAATCCGGCGCGACCAGCCTGCGCGCCATCCTCTATATGGACGAAATCTTTGGCTATCTTCCGCCGACGGCTATCCCTCCATCCAAACTGCCGCTCCTGCGCATGCTCAAACAGGCGCGCGCTTTCGGCCTGGGCCTGCTGCTTGCCACGCAGAACCCGGTGGACGTGGACTACAAAGCCCTTTCCAATGCCGGCACTTGGTTCATCGGAAAACTCCAAACCGAACAAGACAAACAGCGATTGCTGGATGGCCTGGAAAGCGTGGCCGCCGGCGCCCTTGACCGCAGCACGATAGACAAGCTGATCTCCGGCCTGGGCAAGCGCGTGTTCATCATGCAGAACGTCCACGAGAAATTGCCGATCGTTTACCAGACGCGCTGGACGATGAATTTCCTGGCCGGCCCCCTGACGCGCGCCCAGATCCCGGCGCTGAATAAACTGGTTGGGGCGGGGTTCCAGTTGCCAGACTCCAGTATTCAGTCATCAGGAAGTGGTGTTCGGCCAGCCGTCTCCGCGCCGGAACAAACTGCCGTTCCCGAAGGCTTTGACCCCTTCCCGGTGGCAACGCCTATTCCGGTTGACGCAATCCCCTCGCCCAGTGTCCGCGGTCCATCGTCTGCTGGAGGTAGCGTGACCCGTCCTTCTGCCCCGGCCGGGATCGCCGAATTTTTCCTCCCGCTGAATTTGTCTTTCACCAAATCCGTTGCCGTTTCGGGCGAATCTCTTCCGGCTGACTCTGCCCCGACAGGCCTGCTCTATTACCCGGCGCTGATCGCCTCGGCTCAAGTGCGCTTTCTGGACCGGAAATATAACCTGGATACCGAGCAGGTCAAGTCGGCGCTGGTGACTGTACTTGATAAACGCGGCGTCATCCACTGGGACGATTTCGTCGCCAGGGTGCCGGATGCCGCCGTTATGGACCCGGCTCCCGACCCGCAAGCGCGCTTCGCCAGCCTGGACGCGCCGCTCTCGGACGCGAAGTTAATCGCCGTTCTACAGCGTGATTTCGCCGATTGGGTCTACCGCACCAGCAAGATCATTGTGCGCTCCAACCAGGCCCTCGGGCTGTATGCCACACCGGATGTCTCGCAGGCCGAGTTCATGAAGGCCTGCGCGGACGCCGCTCGTGAGGCCCGCGAGGCGGAAATGGCAAAAGCCACCACCGCTCTTGACCGGCAGATTGCTGCATTGAACGCGAAACTGAACAAAGAGCAGCGCGAATTGCAGCAAGACCAGACCGAACTGCAAGAGCGCAAGCGCGAAGAGTTGGTGTCTGGTGCCGAGACGGTCTTCAGCTTGCTGGGCGGACGCCGCAGCCGGAGGATTTCTTCGGCGATGAGCAAACACCGCATGACCCAACAATCCAAGGGCGATGTGGCCGAGTCCGTAGATGTGATTGCGGAATACAAGCAGCAATTGACCCAACTCGAGCAGACTCGCCAGGAAGCCCTGGACGAAGCCGGATCCAAATGGGGTGAGGTGGTCAATAACATTACCGAGATTCCTGTCCTGCCCAAGAAGACGGATATTTACGTCAATCTGTTTGGTGTGGCCTGGCTGCCGTATTATCAGGTAAAGTCCGGCGACCAGATGGTTGAAATCCCGGCGTTCCAGCAGGGGTGGACACCGTCCACCTTGTAGCTGAAAGGGAAGAAATGCTCTGGATTGTTTTATCGGTACTCCTCTGGGGCTTGCTCCACTCGCTGCTCGCTTCGCTCAAGGGCAAAGAATTGGCGCGGCAGGTTTTCGGTATGCGCGTGAACCGTGTTTACCGGCTGGCGTATAACGTTTTCGCCGGGGTAAGTTTCCTGCCGGTACTGGCGGTTATGTTTCTCGTCTCTGATCACCCCCTGTACATCGTCCCGTTCCCCTGGTCAGGGCCGATGATCCTGGGCGAATTCCTGGCTGTGATCGTATTGATAGCTGGTTTTTTCCAGAGCCGTCCGCTTGAATTTTTGGGGATTTCCCAGTTGGGTTCGTCTATTGAAGAACCTGCGCGGTTGACAACCGGCGGCCTATTTCACTACGTCCGGCATCCGCTGTATTCAGCCGGGCTGGCGTTCATCTGGTTGATGCCGCTGATGACCGTCAACGTTCTGGCGATCAACATTGCCCTGACGGTCTACGTTATCACCGGTGCGTACTTCGAAGAGCGCAAACTGCGGCGTGAGTTCGGGCAGGATTATGCCAATTACATGGCTGCCACGCCCATGTTCATCCCGTTCTTGAAAGGGAACAAATCGCGCCGCGAATCGTCTGGTCTTTAGTAATCCCCGTGATAGAGGGAAAGATATGGGAGTGTTGGGCGGGCGAAGCCCGCCCAACACTCCCAATTTGCCCCAGTGCACGGCGATTCTAAGAGAACCGAATTATCTTGAACCAAGAGTCCTTTCGCACGGTGTATAATCACTGACAATGTCGTTCGTCTCCGTTCCCCGTCCCCAGCGTTCCCCCGTCCCAATACAGATTCTGGCGGCTCTGATTGGCGGCCTGCTTCTATTTTTACTGGCTATTGGCCTGATCACTGGCAGTTACCAACTGCTTTATACCGGTCGGGTTTTCCCCGGAATCACGCTGGCAGGTGTGGATCTTACCAACCTGACGCCGGAGCAAGCCACTACCGCTCTCAGCCAGCATCTTACTTATCCGACCAGCGGTCAGGTCGTTTTCCGCGACGGGGACCGGTTATGGGTGGCGACGCCGGCCGAGCTGGGGTTGGTTCTCGATACCGGGAGCAGTATCCAGCGTGCTTACAACGTTGGACGCCAGGGCGGGTTGCTCACTGACCTAGCCGGCCAACTCAATGCCTGGCAGGGCGGGCTGACCCTGAAACCTGTCATCGTGTTCGACGAGCGCGTGGCCCACGGTTATCTCCAGAATATTGCCGCCCAGATTGACCAACCAGGGATAGAGACCGACCTGCACCTGAACGGGACGGAAGTCGTCTACACACAGGGCCAGACCGGGCGATTGCTCAATGTGGATGCCACACTTGCCAGCCTGTTGACACAACTTTCGGCCTTGCGGGATGGGGAAGTGCAACTGGTCATCGAGCAACAGTTCCCGGTGGTGCTGGATGCTTCGGCGCAAGCCGAAACTCTCCGCCAGATCTTGAGCGCCCCCTTGACGTTATATGTTCCCGATGCCCAACCTGGCGATCCCGGCCCGCGGACGATTGAGCCGTCCAGCCTGGCAGGCATGTTGACGATCGGGCGCGTGCAAACCGATGCAGGCTGGCAATACCAGGTTTCGGTTGATGCCCAGGTGCTGGAACAGGTTCTGGGGGAGATCGCCCCGCTGGTGAACAGCAGCCCGCAGAACGCGCGCTTTACCTTTGACGATAACCCTGGCACGAATACACGCCAGTTACTTCTTGAGAAGCCTGCACAAGCGGGTCGAAAACTGGATATTGCTGTTACGATAGATGCTGTTCAGACAGGTTTGCTGGCGGGTGAGCACAACATTGCGCTGGCGCTGAATACCGCGTTGCCAGAAGCGGGAAATGATGCCACAGCGCAGTCGCTTGGAATTACCGATCTTGTGTATGCCGAGACCACGTATTTTCGCTTTTCTCCCGATGTGCGGCTTCATAACATTGAGACGGCCGCAAAACAGTTCCACGGCCTGCTCGTCCCGCCTAATACTATTTTTTCAATGGGTGAGGCGATCGGCGACATCTCGCTGGACAATAACTATGAAGAGGCGCTTATCATTTACAACGGCCGTACCATCACCGGTGTGGGCGGCGGAGTCTGCCAGGTGAGTACCACCTTGTTCCGGACGGCCTTTTTTGCCGGTTACCCAATTGTGGAACGCCATGCCCATGCTTTTCGTGTCTCCTATTATGAGCAGCGCCCGGGCAGCGGAACCGATAATGCCTTGGCAGGTCTGGATGCGACCGTTTACTTCCCGTTGGTGGACTTGAAATTTACCAACGATCGGCCCACCTGGCTGTTGATGGAGACGTACTTCAACCGGGATGAAAGTAGCCTGACGTGGAAATTCTATTCAACGAACGATGGCCGGACGGTGCAGTGGCAGAATCTCGGATTACATAATATCGTCCCTGCACCGGAACCACTCTTCGAGGAGAACGCGGACCTCCCGGCGGGTACCTGTAAACAGGTGGACTACCCCGCCGCCGGCGCGGATATTACCGTGACGCGGGCGGTCAATAATGCCTCCGGGCAGACGATGTTCAACAACACCTTCCAAACCATCTATGAACCATCGCAGGGTGTGTATCAATACGGCCCAGGTACGGAAAACCCGCAGG
>JADGQD010000101.1 GCA_017882065.1 Anaerolineales bacterium
CGGTTGAACTCCAGGTCCCGGGCAAACACAACGTCGGCAATGCGCTGGCGGCGCTGACGGTGACCCAACTGCTCGATCTGCCGCTCGCAGACGCAGCTCGGGCGCTGGATCAGTTCACCGGGACCAAACGCAGGTTCGAGGTGCGCGGCGAAGTGAATGGCATCGTCGTCATAGACGACTATGCGCATCATCCAACTGAAATCCGCGCCACACTTGCCGCCGCCCGGACTCGCTACCCATCCCGTCGCATCTGGGCCGTCTGGCAGCCGCACACCTACTCGCGCACTCAGTCCCTGTTCAAAGAGTTCGCAGACGCCTTCGCCGATGCTGACGAGGTGATCGTGACCGAAATCTACGCCGCGCGTGAGCCGAAGCAAGCTTTCTCGTCCAAACAGGTAGTGGAAGCCATGCCCCGCCCGGCGCACTTTATCGCCGGCCTGTCGGAAGTTAGCAATTATCTGATTACGAATCTGCGCCCCGGCGATGCCCTGCTGGTGCTCTCTGCCGGAGATGCCGACCAAATCAGCACCGATGTGCTGACCCATTTGAAGGAGGCTCGCAATGGCTGAAAAGAAACGTGGGTATGTGGCCGAAATGATGGCCCTGTCACCCCTGCGCATGATGCTGGGGGATATGTCCGGTCCCGACCCGGATGGGCGTCACAAAGGCGGTTTGAAACGACTGAAACTGGACCCCGAGATGGAAAACACTGTCAAGCGGCTGATTGCGCATTTGAAGGATGAGAAATCGCTGGCGTGACGACTTCAGCCGTCAATGATAACGCCTAAAGCTGTACCTACCGTAAACCTTATGCAACCATCCATCCTGTCCGACCTGTGCTCCACCTTTGGCGACCGCCTGCAGGAGAATGTCCCGCTCTCCGGCTATACTGCGGCGCGCATTGGAGGCCCGGCAGACGCGCTGGTCTTCGTCCGCTCGGCGGACGAGCTGGCAGATGCAGCGGAGAAATTGTGGAAGATGGATGTGCCCTTCCTCCTGTTGGGCGGTGGCTCGAACGTGCTGGTCAGCGACAAAGGCGTGCGCGGCGTGGTGATCATCAACCGGGCACGGCTGGTGAAATTCGACTTGCGGGCCGAACCGCCCAGCGTCCACGCCGAATCAGGTGTCACGCCCAACGATATCACCCAGCGGGCAGCGCGCCTGGGGCTGGCAGGATTTGAATGGGCTGCGGGTGTTCCCGGTTCCCTGGGTGGAGCGGTGTATGGCAACGCCGGGGCATTCGACGGCGACATCGCCGGGAACCTGGTCTCGCTTGAGTTGATCCACCGTCAGAACGGACGCCAGGTCTGGCCGGTGGAGAAGATGGAATACGGCTACCGCACCAGCGTGCTCAAACGCGAACACCCACCTGCGCTCATCCTTTCGGCGCAACTGGCCTTGAGTCACGGTGACCCACAAACCATCCGGGCCAAAATGGAACAATTTTCTGAACAGCGGCGCAATACCCAACCACCCGGAGCAAGCATGGGTTCAATGTTCAAGAATCCGACCGGCGAGAAGGCAGGCCGCTTGATCGAAGACGCCGGCCTGAAAGGCAGGCGTATCGGCAACGCCGAAATCAGCACACAGCACGCGAACTTTTTCATCAACCACGGACAAACCCGCGCCGAAGATATTAAAGCACTGATCGAACTGGCTCGAATTTCTGTCGCCGAGAAATTTGGCGTAAAACTTGAACTTGAAGTGGAATTAATCGGTGAGTGGTAAGCATGGATAAAAAACTACGTATCGCAGTACTCTTTGGCGGCCGTTCCGGTGAACACGAGGTTTCCCTCATGTCTGCCAGGTCAGTGCTTTCTGCACTCGACCCAGAGAAGTATGAAATAACTCAAATCGGTATTACAAAAGACGGCGTCTGGATGGCAGGTGAAAACGTATTGGACGCATTGAGCAAAGGGCAGACGGAGGATGAAAACCTGAAACAAGTTGTCATCATCCCCGACCAGTATCACAATCGTATTTGGAAGATCCAGATTGAAGATTTCGCCTGGATGCTGGAGCCACTTGCGGATGTGGATGTGGTCTTCCCCGTTCTGCACGGCACCTTCGGCGAAGACGGCACCCTGCAAGGGCTGCTCGAACTGGCCGACCTGGCTTATGTGGGCGCGGGCGTAACCGGCTCCTCGGTCGGCATGGACAAAGGCGTCTTCAAGGATGTGATGCGCGCCAATGACATTCCGACTGTCGAGTCCGTTATCGTCCTGCGGAGCGAAGTTGAAAAGAACATCGAGGCTGTCATCTGCCAGGCTGAAGCGGTGGGACCCTATCCACTATTCGTCAAACCCGCCAACCTGGGTTCCTCTGTCGGCATCACCAAGTGCAACAACCGCGCCGACTTGGGCGAGGGACTGATGGAAGCCGCCGCCTATGACCGGCGTGTGCTGGTAGAGCGCGGCGTGAATGCACATGAGATCGAAGTGTCCGTGTTGGGCAATGACGCCCCGCAGACCTCCATACTCGGCGAGGTACTGCCGAGCCGCGAGTTCTACTCCTACGAATCCAAGTACGTGGACGGCACTTCCGGCCTGCTCATACCGGCTCCTCTCCCCGACGAGACCGCCGAGAAGATCCGCCAGATGGCCGTAACCGCCTACAAAGCCATTGACTGCGCCGGGATGGCTCGCGTCGATTTCTTTGTCGAAAAAGCCACCGGCGAGATTTACCTGAACGAAGTCAACACCATCCCCGGCTTCACCAGCATCAGCTTGTACCCCAAGCTCTGGGAAGCCAGCGGATTACCCTACACCAAACTCGTTGACCGCCTGGTCGAACTGGCCCTCGAGCGCAAAGCCGACCGAGACCGCACTGAACGCCGCTTCCGGAGAATATCATGACCACTCGGCAGAAAACTACTCGATCCAGTTTCGTCCGTAAGAGCAGCACACCCCTAACGCGTTCGGCGCGTACTCCGCAACGGACGACACAAACCGCCCGAAAGACCTACCACCCCGCCTCGGTGTACCTGCCGGTCGAACCGCGGCCAGTGGCACGCCGAACCCTTCGACAAGCTCAGGGCATTGCCCCCAGCCGGGCAACAAAAAACTCCCACCACAATGGCTACGCTATCGCCTTCTCACTCGGTCGCGCCAATGTGCATGCTCCGGCTTTGAACATCCCACAGTTGGGTCCGCGCTGGGTTTCCGCTGCATTGACCTTGCTCCTGGGTTTCATACTCTTCACCCTGTGGACCGCGTCACCCTTCACGGTCACGACAGCGGAAGTGCGCGGCAACCAGCGCCTGGGCGTAGTGGAAATCAATGCCATGCTCGGTATGATTGGCCAGCCGATTTTCAAAGCCGTCCCGGCCCAGATCAAGGCCAACTTGCACACCGCTTACGCTGACCTGGAATCCGTCAAAGTCCGCGTGAACTTTCCCAACCGCATTACAGTGGACGTTGTGGAGCGGACGCCAGTCCTGGCTTGGTATCAGAACGGGGTCTTAACGTGGATTGATGCCAGCGGCGTGGCTTTTATGCCGCGCGGCGAGGTTCCGGGGTTGGTCGTGGTGGCGGCGAACGGCTCCCCGACCCGGGTCCCGCCGGACCCGGCGCTCCCCTTATACGAGCAGAAGTTCATCACCCCCGAAATAGTGCAGGCACTGACCGTGCTGGCTCGCGATGTTCCGGCCGGGATGCCGATGATCTTCGACCCGCTGTACGGCATGGGCTGGCAGGACCCGCGCGGTTGGACGGTCTATTTCGGCCAAGACAGCAGGGATATTTCGATTAAAAAGGTGGTCTACCAGGCCATCGTGGACACTCTCACCCTCCAGGGCGTTCAGCCCTCGCTCATCAGCGTGGAATATCTGAACGCACCATTCTATAAGTAGCCCAAGGGCCCTATGGACGAAATTGTTGTTGGAATTGACGTCGGCACAACCAAAGTCTGCACTCTGGTAGGACGGATCGAGGAAGAAGCCATCCGCATCTTGGGCGTGGGCATCGAGCCTTCGGCAGGCATCAAGAGGGGCGTCATCGTGGACCTGGCAGCGGCCTCGCAGGCGATCACCAAATCGGTGGGCATCGCCGAGCAGACCTCGGGTGTGGAAATCACCGGGGCGATGGTCAGCCTGGCCGGGGCGCACGTTTCGTCCATTAACAGCCGCGGCGTGGTCGGGGTCTCCGATGAAGTGATAGACGAGATAGACGTGGCGCGCGCTCTGGAAGCCGCCCGGGCAGTCGCTATCCCTCACAACCGCGAGATCATCCACATCATCCAGCGCGGTTTCACTGTGGATGGGCAGGATGGTATTTCGATGCCGCTCGGCATGCGCGGCTTCCGGCTGGAAGTGGAAGCCCACATCATCACCGCCGCCAAGGCGACAGTTGAGAACCTGCGCCAGTGTGTCAGCGCGGCGGGCGTGGAAGTACTCCAATTCGTGCTGAACCCGCTGGCGTCGGGTGACGTGGTGCTGACCGACACCGAGCGCCAGATGGGTGTGGCCATCTGCGACATCGGCGGCGGAACAACCGACCTGGCTCTGTATGTGGACGGTCACGTCTGGCACACGATGGTGTTGGCCGTGGGCGGGAACCACATCACCAACGACATCGCCACCGGTCTGCGCCTGCCGCTCACACAAGCCGAAGAGATCAAGAAAAAATACGGCTACGCCATGAAGTCCGGTGTAGGGGCCGAGGAAACTTTCAGCGTGCACACCTTCGGCGAAGACCAGCCGGTGAAAATCAGCCGCCAGGATATGGCCCACATTATCGAAGCCAGAGTTGAGGAAATATTCGCCTTAACTTTGCAGGAAATCAAGCGTTCTGGTTATGATGGGCTATTGCCGGCAGGCATGGTTTTGACCGGTGGCACGAGTGCCCTGCCCGGTATTCGTCAACTGGCTTCAAAGATTTTCGGACTACCCATCCGTACCGCCCAACCGGAAAACCTGGTCGGTCTGGTTGACCAGTTGAAGAGTCCCGCATATTCCACCAGCGTCGGACTGCTGCACTGGGCTGCGGCTCTGACAGAAGAAGACCTTTCTTCCGCCCGTGGACACAAAAAACGCAGCGGGATGAGAGAAATCCACATGAACCTGGATCCGGTCAAGGATTGGTTTAAGCGGTTGCTCCCGTCGGACGACTAAAATCGCCAATGCATCAAAGTATCGTCACCCTTTTCATCTTTCAGGAGGTAGTAACATGGACGCAAAAAAGAATCAAACCGAAACATTCGCTCGCATCAAGGTAGTTGGCGTGGGCGGCGGCGGAAGTAACGCCGTCAACCGGATGATCGAGGAAGGCATCCAGGGCGTGGAGTTCGTGGCCATCAACACCGACGCCCAAGCGCTGATGCTGGCCAAGGCTCCCACCCGCGTCCGCATCGGCAACAAGCTGACACGCGGTCTCGGAGCGGGCGGCGACCCGGAAGTCGGGCGCAAGTCCGCCGAGGAATCCGCAGAGGACCTGTACAACGCGATGAAAGGCGCAGACATGGTCTTCATAACGGCCGGCCTGGGCGGCGGCACGGGCACCGGTGCGGCCCCGATCGTGGCCCAGATCTGCAGAGAAGTCGGTGCGCTGACCATTGGCGTGGTCACCCGTCCGTTCACCTTCGAGGGCAACCGCCGGATGCAGGCCTGCGAGGCCGGCATGGCGAAACTCAAGGAACATTCCGACACGCTGATTGTCATCCCCAATGACCGACTGCTCCAGATCATGGACAAGCGTGCCAGCCTGAATGACTCCTTCAAGATGGCCGATGATGTACTACGCCAGGGTATCCAAGGCATCTCCGAACTGATCACCGTGCCCGGCTTGATCAACCTGGACTTCGCCGACGTGCGCACCATCATGTCCGAGGGCGGTGCGGCGCTGATGGCAGTCGGAAAGGCTTCCGGCGAGGACCGCGCCCGCCTGGCTGCCGAGCAGGCCATCTCCAGCCAACTGCTCGACATTACGATTGATGGCGCCAAGGGTGTGCTCTTCAATGTCACGGGTGGTCCCAGTTTGACCCTGTTCGAGGTCAACCAGGCCGCGGCCATGATCCGTGAGACCTCCCACCCGGACGTGAACATGATCTTTGGTGCGGTGATTGACCCGGATATGGGCGACGAAATCCGAGTGACGGTCATTGCCACCGGTTTCGAACGTACCGGCATGCCTCGCCGCATCACCCACCCGGCGGCCCGCAGCATGGACGGCAAACCCTTCAACCGCCCGTTAGAATCCGTCAGCGTGGAAGCACAGACCGGTCAATCCAGCATCGAATTCCGCCCGCAGACCTTCAACACCGAAGACCTGGACATCCCGACCTTCCTGCGCAACCGCAAATAGCCAATCCTCTCTCCTCTTGGGCATAACAGGGGCGACCCGAACGTCGCCTCTGTTATGTTTAATCCGATTCGGTCCGGTGGCATTCAAAAATCCCGGTATCTCGAGCGAATTGCGCCTGGTCACTCCGGACGGCGCCAGCACCGTGATCGACACCGGCGTGACTGGCGGCTTCGATTTCAATAATTAGGTTTCACAAAAAGAATAAGGGCGACGAGGGGGGTCGCCCTATTTCTGCAAAAATCCGGATCGCGGCTGGATCGAGAGCCAGCTCGAGACGGGTCCCATACCCTATCCCTGGAACTTTATCAGTGATCACCTCGATCAGCGAGGGGTTCTGAAAATGGCGGATCTTGGTCTCCGGGTGAGGATAATAGATAGTGCCTTTGTACTCCTTGCCCTGAAACCTTACCCTGCAAGGGGAAAACGAAAAATCCTCGGGCGGGTGCAGGTCGGTCCAGGCGATTTGACGGAAGATATAGGACGGTCTGACCATCTCAAACCGGAGCGGGGCAATGGAGACATTCAGCGTGCCGAGGAAGAAACGCTCCAGGTCCAGACCGCCTGCTTTGAAGAACAGCTTCTGCCGTTCCAGGCTGCCGTAGGGATACTCCTTCGAAGGCCCCGAGGCCACCCGGTGGCCCTCGACGACAGTTCCGGGGACGTGGATGAGATCTTTTTGCATGGTAATTCTCTCAGTTCTGGCGACGATGCTCCGCTGTGTCATCTCCGCTTGGGCACTCCCGCACCCCAAAGGCGCAGAGCGCAGGCCGGGCATTCCGCTGCAGAGCAGCGGACCGAGGGAATAAGCGCAAGACCGCTACTTGTTCAATTCATCAATCAGGGCCAGAATTTCGGAATTCTGCGGGATGTCAGTCATGTCATGCCCATAATGGACAAAGCGGGCCGTGCCGGTTCGATCCACCAGCACCTGGGCGGGCATGCGTCCAAATTTGAACAGCTTGATTTCCTGTCCGTAGGTTTTCAGCACGCTATGAGTTGGGTCC
>JADGQD010000102.1 GCA_017882065.1 Anaerolineales bacterium
GCCGTAGGTATTCTTGGCTTCGCCGGGGTTGGTACAGGTCTGGCCAAAGAGCGCTGCCTGCTGGTCGCCCAGGTCGCCTGCCAGCGGGACGCCGCCCAGCCCGCCTTTGGCGTTGCCGTAAACTTCCGACGAAGAGCGGATTTTGGGCAGCATCAGGCGCGGGATGCCGAGGGTTTGGAGAATCTCCTCGTCCCAGTCGAGCGTTTTCAAATCCATCAATAGCGTACGAGATGCATTGGTCACATCTGTTACGTGCACGCCGGTCATATTCCAAATGACCCAGGTGTCTATGTTGCCGAAAAGCAGTTCGCCTTTTTCGGCCCGTTGGCGAGTCCCGAGGACGTTATCCAAAATCCATTTGATTTTCGGCCCGGAGAAATAAGTTGCCAATGGCAAACCGGTCCTGGTCCGGAAGCGGTCCTGCCCGCCCTCTCTTGCCAGTTCGTTGCAGATGGCATCCGTGCGCGTATCCTGCCAGACGATGGCATTGTAGACCGGTCGCCCGGTCTCGCGCTCCCAGACCACGGTGGTCTCGCGCTGGTTGGTGATGCCGATGGCAGCAATGTCGGCAACATCTGCGCCGGATTTATCCAACACGCCGCGCACCACGCGCTGGGTGCGCTCCCAGATTTCGAGGGCATCGTGCTCAACCCAGCCGGGCTTCGGGTAAATCTGCTCATGTTCTTTCTGGTCCACAGCGGTAATGTTCCCGGCATGGTCGAACAGGATGCAACGCGTGCTGGTAGTGCCCTGGTCAATGGCAGCGACGAATTTTGGCATGGTGTTCTCCGTGAGAGTTCTCTACTACGAAACCACAAAGGCATGAACGGCCTTGTGGCTTAGCGGCTTGGTGGTTATGTGTTTTGCCATTCGCGGGCTCCGACCAAAAACGCCTTCCCCGGCATGGACTTTTTTCCCGCCGGTTGGACTTCTTCCAGGATGAGAATCCCATCACCCGTGCCCAAGGCGGGGCGCCCCTCAACGGTGAGCCTGCGTCCCACGCCGGGGCTTTTTGCCCCGCTGACAGAGGCGCGCAGCACTTTCAGCGGTGCGCCGTTCCAGTCGAACCAGGTTCCTGGCCACGGATTAAAGGCACGCACGCGGCGTTCCAGTTCGATTGCCGGCTTTGTGAAATCCAGCCGGCCGTCTTCTTTTTTGAGCATCGGGGCATACGTCGCGCCTTCTTCGGGCTGGGGCCGGGGGACGAGTTCGCCGCTGAGATAACGCGGTAGGGTTTCGAGCAGGAGTTCCGCACTGAGCGACGCCATCTTCGCGAAGAGCGAGCCGCCGGTATCGTCGGGGGCAATCAGGAGTACGCGTTGACTGAGGATTGGGCCGGTGTCCACGCCCGGGTCCATTTTCATGATGGTGATGCCGGTCTCTTTGTCTCCGGCCAGGATGGCGGCTTGGATGGGGGCCGCACCGCGTCCCCTTGGCAGCAGTGACCCGTGAACATTGATGCAGCCGTAGAGTGGCAGGTCGAGCACCGCCGGGCGCAGGATCTGCCCGAAGGCGGCTACCACAATCAAGTCCGGGACCCAGGCCTGGAGTTGGGTCATGGCTTCGGGGAGACGTAACTTTTCGGGCTGCATGACGGGGATGCCGAGGCGGAGTGCGGCCTCTTTAACGGCGGGCGGGACCAGACTCCCGCCGCGTCCCGCCGGGCGATCGGGCTGGGTTACCACGCCGACGAGCGGGTAAAGATTCGCGAGCGCGTCCAGCGTCGGGACGGCGAAGTCCGGGGAGCCCATAAAAACGATGCGCGGTTGGTGAGTCACGTTGCAATTCTACTGCCTTTTTAGGAAAAGGTTAACACAACTCTCATGAAAACCAGTACTTAAGCGCCTGTAAATCGGTTGCTTTTTGGCCGGATTAGAAGTAAAATACTCCAAACTTCCAAACGATTTCATACTCTCAGGAGAAACTTATGACTCAACAACCGATTAATTCCGAAATCACCAGTGACGATAAACTGTGGGCGTTGCTGGCCTATATTTTCACCCCAATCGTCCCCGTTATTTTACTGCTAATGGAAGACAAGAAGAATCGTCCCTTCATTAAGGCCCACAACGCCCAGGCTTTAGCTTGGGGTATCGTTCTCTGGGTGGTGACCTTCGTTCTAAGCTTTGTCATCGTCGGGGCGTGCGTTGGTGTAGCTGGTGTTGTCGTCAATATTATCTGGGGTGTTAAAGCCTACCAAGGTAATTATGTCAACATCCCGTTGATCACCGATTTTGTCAAGAAACAGAACTGGGCCTAAAATATATACTGTAATTTTTTAATACAAGAAGCCTGCCTTGCGGCGGGCTTCTTAAATTTAATGGTATGCAACCAGCCGGCGGGAAAATCGTTATATTACTTTAGATTTGCTTCGCTACAATCGATATCCTTGATCAGGAGAATAAATATGCCTGCCAAAAAGAAATCCAATCCTAAGGCTGAACCGGTTGAACCCGTTCTCCCAGTTCCTTCACCAGAGCCGGCCATGCCGCCGGTGCCGCCTGTACCAACCAACCCACCCCAGACAATTGCTCCCGGCGATGAACGGACCTGGGGTATGCTGGCCCACTTGAGCACGCTCTTGAACCTGGTGACTGGTTTCGGCGGCCCTATTGCGGCGCTGATCATCTACTTGGTCTACAAAGAACGCTCCCGCTTTGTGGCTTACCATGCCTTGCAAGCGATGGTTTTCCAGTTGATCTGGTGGTTCGGAGGCGGCGTTTTGATTGGCCTGATGTGGGCGATTGTAGGCGCGCTTTCAGCGATCATCATTGGGATTGTGCTTATCCCGGTAGCGGCTTGCATCACCCCGATATTGGCGCTTATGCCGGTAGGGGCGCTGATATACGGTATTGTCGGCGCGGTAAAGACCAATCAGGGCCAGGACTTCAAGTACTGGCTGGTGGGTGACTGGGCGCGCGGCACACTGTCAGGTCAATAGGTCAGACTATACAAAAAAAGAAATGGGATTGTCGGGTGGTGTAACCCGCCGAGTACTCTCCGTTTACCCCGGAGATACCCAGAGGACCCGAAAGAACCTGTGATAAACTTGAAAATAATCATCTTGCTTTCCAGGAGAAAAGAAAATGACCAACGAAACTATCAACCCGGCATCCGCTCCGCAACCTCCTTATACGCCCCCCCAGCCGATGGCTCCCGGCGATGAACGCACCTGGGCGATGATGTCGCACCTGAGCGTGCTGCTAAACCTGGTGACCGGTTTCGGCGGCCCGATTGCTGCGCTGATCATTTACCTGGTCTATAAAGACCGCTCGCGCCTGGTAGCCTACCATGCCTTGCAAGCGATGGTTTTCCAGTTGATCTGGTGGGTGGGCGGCGGTGCGCTGGCGGGTATCTCATGGGCTGTCAGCGGTGCATTAAGTGTTGTTTTTATTGGCCTGCTGTGCATGCCGTTTGCCTGTATCCTCAGCCTGCTTCCGTTGGGCGGTCTCATTTACGGTATCGTCGGCGCCGTTCAGACTAATCAGGGCCAAGACTTCAGGTACTGGCTGGTGGGTGACTGGGTGCGCGGCACACTCATAGATGCGTAACTCTATCTTTCCTCCATTTGACCGGCGCGGCAACGCGCCGGTTTTCGTGTCTCTGTCATGAATTTTTAACTTGACTCTCGTCCGTCTTGCTCTTACAATGCACTATACTTTACAAACGAATGGCTGCAGGGAAGAGACTTTCTTGGTAGTGACGACTTTAGTCGTCAAATAGCGACTACACCTGCCCTGGCGGACGGTGCCAGGGAAGTCGCTACTACGATTTAGAAAGCACCGAAGGGGCAAACCCGGAACAGGCGAGTCCGGGCGAATCTCTCAGGTAAAAAGGACCCAGCGCCATATTCCTCTGGAAAGTCCCCACGAGGGGACACCGACGGGGCAATCCTTCGGCTGCGGCCTTCGCAATCTGTTCAGGCCTCCGCTCAGGAGAATCTCTCAGGTTGATGACAGAGGGCGCACATTCTATCTACGTGCGCCCTCTTTGTTTTGCCAAAACTACCCTTCGAGGAGACAAAAGATGAATATTCCTTCCAATCTCAAGTACACCAAGACAGATGAGTGGTTCGACCCGGCGACCGGAGCCATGGGCCTGAGCGATTATGCCCAGGGCCAGCTCTCTGATATCGTCTTTGTGGAAATCGTGATCGGCGTCGGCGAGACGGTCGCGCTAGGCAAGGCAATTGCCTCGGTCGAGTCGGTCAAGGCCGCTGCGGAGACGTACGCATCGGCCAGCGGTAAGGTGGTGGCTGTGAATGAAGATCTGAGCGGCAACCCCGAAGTTCTAAACAACGACCCGTATGGCAAAGGCTGGATGGCCAAGGTGAAAGGCGCAGACGCATCCGCTTTGATGGACGCCGCTGCGTACACCAAGTATTGCCAAGAACGAGCGCATTAAATTCATGCGCCGCCGCAAGGAGCATCTATGACCTATATCCCGCATTCCCCCAAAGAGCGGGACGCGATGCTTGCCGCCATTGGCGTGAAAAGCCTGGAAGACCTGTTCAAGGATATCCCGGCCAAGCACCGCTTCCCTAAACTGAACCTGCCGCCTGCGCTGACCGAGATGGAAGCCGCCGCCGAACTGGAAGAACTCTCTATCGGCAATGAGAACGTCCATACGGACCTGGTCTCTTTCCTCGGCGCGGGAGCGTACAACCACTACATCCCCGCCGCGGTGGACCACATCCTGCTGCGCGGCGAGTTCTACACCGCTTACACGCCTTACCAGCCGGAAATCTCGCAGGGCACTTTGCAGGCCATTTTCGAATACCAGAGCCTGATCTGCGCACTGACAGGTATGGAGGTTTCGAACGCCTCGCACTATGACGGCGCCACGGCTGTGGCCGAGGCGGCCAACATGGCCTACGCCCAGTTCCGCGGCAAGCGAAACAAGGTGGTCATCTCGCCGACCGTTCACCCGCAGTACCGCGAGACAATGCGTACTTACGTTCAGGGGCTGGACCTGGAACTGGCCGGTGACGATTCGAAGGCTAATCTGGACGCCGGTCCGGAAGCGCTCGAAGGCCTGATTGACGAGAACACCGCCCTGGTCATCGTCCAGTACCCGGACTTTTTCGGGCGCCTTTACGATTTCACCAAACTCATTGAACTCGCCCATGGCAAGGGCGCACTGGTCTGTGTGGCCGCCAACCCGACCGCCCTGGCGCTCTTCAAAACTCCCGGCGAGATGGGCGCGGATATTGTCGTTGGCGAAGGCCAGCCGCTTGGCATTCCGCTCTCGTTCGGCGGCCCGTACCTGGGCTTCTTCACCACCCGCAAGCAGTACATTCACAAGATGGCCGGGCGCCTGGTCGGTGAGACGGTGGACAACCGTGGCCAGCGCGCCTTCGTGCTGACCCTGACCGCCCGCGAACAGCACATCAAGCGCGAGCGCGCCATCTCCAATATTTGTTCCAACCAGGGGTTGCTGGCACTGGCTGCCGCCGTGTACCTGTCGCTCCTTGGGCAGACCGGCCTGCGCCAGGTGGCCGATCTGTGCTACCACAAGGCTCATTACGCGGCTGAAAAGATCAGCCAGGTTAAGGGTTATTCCATCTGCTTTGACGCGCCTTTCTTCCACGAGTTCTCGGTTTGTTGCCCGAAGCCGGTGGATGAAATCAACGACCAACTGCTCGAACACGGCTTCCTGGGCGGCTACGACCTGGGCCAGGATTACCCTTCTCTTAAAGACCACATGCTGATTGCCGTCACCGAGATGAATACCAAAGATGAAATTGATGCCCTGGTGGACATGCTGGCGGAGGTGAACCATGACTGAGCCTACGATTTACGAACTGTCCTCCCCCGGACGCACCGGTGTCACCTTCCCGGACCCGGACGTGCCGCGCGTTAAACTGCCGGAAAACTTGCTCCGCAAGGATTTGCCGTTGCCCGAACTGGCCGAAGTGGATGTTGTTCGCCATTACATCAACCTGTCGAAATACAACTACAGCGTGGACGGTGGCTTCTATCCGCTGGGTTCGTGCACGATGAAGTACAACCCGAAGATCAACGAGGATACTGCCCGCCTGCCCGGTTTTGCTTTCACACACCCGCTCCAACCAATTGAGACGGTCCAGGGCAACCTGGCTTTGATGTACACCTTGCAGGAATGGTTGAAGGAAATCTCCGGCTTTGCCGCTCTGACCCTCCAACCGGCCGCCGGCGCGCACGGCGAGTTGACCGGTGTGCTGATCATGCGCGCCTATCACAAGGATCGCGGCGATACCAAACGTGTCAAGATGCTTATTCCCGATTCGGCCCACGGGACGAACCCGGCTTCTTCTGCCATGAGCAGTCTGGATGTGGTGCAGGTCCCGTCCGACGCGCGCGGCAACGTGGACCTGGCTGCCCTGAAAGCCGCCTGCGACGATACCACCGTCGGCCTGATGCTGACCAACCCGAACACACTCGGCCTCTTCGACGAAAACCTCGAGCAAGTGATCAAGATCGTCCACGACTGCGGCGGGCTGGTCTATGGTGACGGCGCCAACCTGAACGCCTTGCTGGGTATTTTGCGTCCCGGCGACGTGGGCATTGACCTGATGCACTACAACCTGCACAAGACCTTCTCCACCCCCCATGGCGGCGGCGGACCGGGCTCGGGCCCGGTAGGCGTAACGGAAAAACTGGCAGACTTTCTCCCAGGCCCTCTGGTGGGGATTGTCGAAGAAAGCGCAGACGACGAACCGCCTCTGTTCGGTTTCGTTACACCGAAGAAAACGATTGGCCGCGTCAAGGCTTTCCACGGTCACTTTGGGATGCTGGTGCGTGCTTACACTTACATTACCATGCACGGACCGAATGGCCTGCGCAAGATTTCCGAGTACGCCGTGCTGAATGCCAATTACATCAAGGCGCGCCTGAAGGGAGTCTACACTGTCCCGTTCGACCGTATTTGCATGCACGAGTTCGTGGCCGAAGGCCAGTGGGCGGACGCCCCCGGTATCCGTGCCTTGGATGTGGCCAAGCGGCTGATGGACTACGACTTCCATCCGCCGACCAACTACTTCCCGCTCATCGTCCACGAAGCGCTGATGATCGAGCCGACCGAGACCGAGAACAAGGGTACGCTGGATTCTTTCGCCGATGCCCTGATCAAGATCGCCGCCGAAGCGAAAACGACCCCGGCCCTGCTCCACGAAGCCCCGCACAAAACGCCCTTTGGCCGCATGGACGAGGTCAAGGCGGCCCGCGAATTGGTTCTGTGTTGTTGGCTGCCGGAGGATTACAAGTAGGTCATGCATTCT
>JADGQD010000103.1 GCA_017882065.1 Anaerolineales bacterium
AGGGCAATCAGCGCCTGAATTACGTTATACGTGGCGCCATTGCGAGCGCTCAAGTCCGGGCGGAAGAAATTTACGATACGCTGTTGTTGATAAGGCTGAATAAAATTAAAAGCAACCACAGCCAGTATAAGACCTGCCAGCACCATAATACCAAGGTGCTTCAATTCGAGTCCGCTGTCCCAAGTCATTGCCGCCCATAAAGCCAAAATAACAATGACATTGCTCAGATTTGGCTGGATGAAGATCAACCCGGCAATGACAAGGGTAATCAGTAACCCTTTGAACAGCCAGCTCCAATTACGGGGAGTATCAGTGTTTTTTGCGAAATAATTAGCCAATGCCAGGATAACGACGATCTTCGCCAGTTCGGTCGGTTGGATGGATACCAGCCCGGTCTCAATCCAGCGCGTTGCGCCGAAACGGGCACCGCCGATAACAAATAACAGCAGCAGAAATATCACGATGACGATATACATCGGAACGATTGCGCCGGACCAGAAGCGATAGTCAATCGCGGCTGCCAGGATAATTACCACGAATCCGATACCGCCAAAGATCATCTGACGCGGCACCAGGGTCGCCAGGTTTTCGTTCCCGGCAATCGCGGATAGGATCATGGTAACGCCAAACACGAGGGCCACAATGACCGCCCCCAGCAGCCAGAAATCGAAATGTCTCCAGAAACCGCTACGGAACATAATTAAAAAGGGTTATCCCGCCGCTCTCCCGGGCTCACGCCCGCGCCTGCGGCCAACACTTCGAAGAGGGATATCGGCCACCAGGCGTTGGGAACGTCCATCCAGGGTTACATTGATGGTCACTGCCGTAGGGTCAATTTCAATATGGCGCGAGATAGTTTCAATCAAATCGTCTTTCAACGAATCCAATTCTGCCGGCGTTAGATCAGTGCGGTCATGGATCAACACCAATTGCAAACGTTCTTTGGCGCTGTTAGCGCTCTTCTTGCGTCCAAAAAGAAAAGCCATAATTACTTCCTTCCCAGGAGACGCTGAAACAGATTCTGAGAATCAAGGTCCATAAAGGGTACCTGCTCGCCCATTAGCCGTCGGGCAATATTCTGGAACGCCTGTCCGGCTTTGCTTTTACCATCCAGCGCCAGCGGTTGTCCTCTATTGGACGCCACAATCACATTCTCGTCTTCGGGAACAATACCGATCAGTTCAACCGCCAGCAGGTCGAGTACATCCTCGACCGAAAGCATATCACCGCGTTTCACCATGACCGGATCCAGCCGGTTTATAACCAGCGCCGCCGGACCCTTCTCCTCGGCATCGAGCAGGCCAATCACCCGGTCTGCATCGCGCACCGCCGAAACTTCGGGATTGGTCATTACCACCACGCGGTCGGCGGCGGCAATGGCATTCTTGAAACCGCGTTCAATCCCTGCCGGGGAGTCGATAATGATCCAGTCTACTTCCTGGCGCAGTTCATCACACAGGCGCACCATGTCACTCGGCGAAACGGCAGTCTTATCGCGCGTCTGCGCCGCCGGGATGAGATACAGTTCGGGCAGGCGTTTGTCGCGGATCATCGCCTGGCGTAAGCGGCAGCGACCTTCAATCACATCCACCAGATCGTAGACAATGCGATTCTCCAGGCCCAGAATCACATCCAGGTTACGCAGGCCGATATCTCCATCAATACAGGTCACTTTCTGCCCGCGCGAAGCCAGCGCCACGGCAATATTCGCCACAGAGGTGGTTTTGCCAACCCCGCCCTTTCCAGAAGCTACTGTCACTACTTTTGCTGTCATGTCACCGTCCTGTAAAATCCTGCCAGGGTTCTGCCACCAGTTGACCATCTTTCAGGCAGGCTACCTCCGGTTGGCTTTTGCCTTGTTTCTTCGGAGAGACGGCGATCTCACCGGCAATGCGCAACTGCGTTGGTGCCAACTCCAGCGCACACACAACCGCCTTTTCGTCTCCCTGTGCGCCAGCATGGACAACCCCGCGCAACCTCCCCCAGACAATCACACTGCCTCCGGCAACAATCTCTGCGCCCGGGTTGACATCCCCCATCACTACGACATTTCCTTCAAAAAGTACTCGTCCGCCGGAGCGGAGCGGACCCTTGACCCATTTGGCCGCATCTTCAGGCAACTCCTCAGCCGCTTCCCGTACATCAACCGGGCGAGGCTTCGAGAGACGGGTTGCCAGACCGAGGTTCTGGGCGGTCGTCTCTGTGATAGGTGACTCGCTCAAGACCGCCCACAAGGTTATACCACGTTCCGAGAGTTGGTCGCGCAGTGCTGATAATTCGGCTACCCGCAACTCATTTGCGCCCACGTCTAACGCCACACGCGCCCCCTTAAAGAACAAGGAACGCTCGTCTACGTTTTTTACAAAGGCAGATTCCAGGTCCGGCCAGGCCGCGCCGCCAAGTGTTATCAGCAGACCATCCCGAATGCCTTTTATCTGAATCAAGGAAGGCGTCTTGTCCATAATTCCCGAAATTATACTGCTATTTGTAGGGAGTGAAGGAAAGTGATGAGACTATGGAGTGGCTAATTTTATAGGCTAACCACAATCTTTACCATAAAGTGCACATTCGTGTCCCGGACGCAGGTGCAGTGGGAGAGCATGGAGGTTTACATTCATAGTTGGCTTTGAACTCTCCCGGAAGGACACCGGGACGGTGCGTGTTCTTGTCATCACTGTAGGATGTCGTGGTGATACTTTTACTGCTTCTCGCATAAATCTATAAATATTTCCATTTCGAAGGGCTCGAAAATAACGGGATTTTTGGTTCAGGTATTTACGCATTACTCTGTAAGCCCATATCTTTCGCCACCCCGAAGCGCATCAAAACCTTCCCATGCAGACAAGCCTCTGGTAAAATCAGTCCCCGGAGCGTTGTACCCTTCGCTCCACCATCCTAAAGCAAGAAAGGGCTTGAAAATGAAAGTATTACTTATCAAGGACGTTTACAAACTTGGACGCGCAGGCGACGTAAAAAAGGTTGCCGACGGATATGGCCGTAACTTCCTGCTCCCGCAGAAGATGGCTGTGCTGGCTACCCCAGGCGCAATAAAAACGGCGGAACGCATCCGCTCGAAGGCCGCCGAGAAACGTGTCATCCTCAACGAAGAGATGAGCGTGGTGGCCAAGGCGCTGGCAAAGGTACAGTTGACCTTTGGCGCCCGCGCTGGCGAAACGGGCAAGCTGTATGGTTCCATCACTTCGCAGGAAGTGGCTGATGCCCTCCAGAAGAAGACCGGGTACGGCCTCAAGCGTCAGCAATTGGATATGCAGCCCCTGCGCGCTTTGGGGGAACACACGGTCCGCATTCGCTTGACGATGGACCTGATCCCGGAAATCAAGATCACGGTCTACCGCGAAGGCGAAGCGGAACCCAGCCTGCCAATCGAAGAGGCTACTCCCAAGGCAGAAGAAAAACAACCTGCAGAGCAACCTGCCGAGCAGCCTACTGAGCAGCCTACTGAGGAGCAGCCTGCCGAAACCGAAGAAAACGCCGAACCCGCCGCCTAAATCCCCGAAAAGAGCACACTCAGAGCATCACCGGTCCGACCAACAAGGGCAGCCGGTGATGTTTCATTACCCATTATGGCAGAAACCATCGGAAAGCAACTCAAACAAGCGCGCGAAGCCAAAAACCTGACCGTCCAGAAAGTGGTGCAGGCCACGCGTATCCGGGCGCATCAAATCGAGGCCATCGAAGCCGACGACTTTGAATCCCTGCCATCACCGGTCCAAGCGCGTGCCTTTTTACGGCTGTATGCCGAGTATTTGGAACTCTCTCTAGATGAAATCATTGCCCGCCAGCGCACTGGTGTTGACGAACTACCCGTATCGCCTTCGGACATTACACCTGCTCCTGTTGAGCAGGCAGCGCCCACCGCTGAAACGGGCACCGAACCCGCCCCTGTGGAAACCCAAACTGTTGGCGATAAGCTGAAAGGGCTTCTTGCCCGCATCAAGCGGGTTGTTCCCAGTGCAAAAGTGCAATCTGCGCCGGTTGAACCGGCGGAGACGAGCAACCCATCCGTACCTTTCGAAGTGGAAAGCGAGGATCCGGCTGCCCATCTCGAGGACACTCCTGCCCCTCCTCCTGAAGCTCTTCCATCCCAGGCCATCTTCACCGCCATTGGAAAGACTCTTTGCCAGCGCCGCGAAAGTCTGAGCCTGAGCCTGGACGAAATCGAGCGCCACACCCACGTCGGCAAGCATTATCTCCAGGCACTGGAAGCCGGAGAGTTTGGCCGCTTGCCCTCCTCGGTCCAGGCGCGCGGCATGTTGAACAACTACGCCCGTTTCCTCGACCTGGATGTGGATGCGCTCCTGCTCACATTCGCCGAGGGTTTGCAAACCCAGCGGTTGGAGCGGCAACCCAGACTGGATGAAACACCCCAGAAGTCTGCCTCGAAATTTCCATTCAAAACCAACCTGCCTTTCAAAATCAAAATCCCAGCGGCCATCCGACGCTACCTATCCGTGGACATCTTCGTCGGCGGCGGATTGGTGGTCCTCCTGCTCACCTTCGCCATCTGGGGCACCAGCCGCATCGTCAACCTGCGCGCAGATTCCACACCTCAACCGACAGCTCCCTCTATTTCGAATATTCTCGTCTCAACGCCGGAGGCGGCTACCGCTACTCCTACCCCAACAACAGGGAACGGATCCAGCACAGTTGTCCCGGCGGCGATTGAGTCATTGGTTATGACATTGCCGGCAGCAGGTCATGGGCCGGTACAGGTTGTCGTCATCGCCCAGGAACAGGCCTGGGTACGCGTCACCGTAGATGGCAAAGTCCAATTCGATGGACGCGTCACCGCCGGCACAGCATACCCATTTGACGGCAATACCCAGATCGAGGTCCTGACCGGAGACGGCAGAGCCATCAGCATCCTGTACAACCAGAACAACCTGGGTCCGATGGGTAATTTCGGCGAAGTTGTGGATCGTATCTATACCACCAACGCTATCCTGAACCCTACAGCAACTTTTACGCCTACACCTACCATTACCCCAACCCCAATCGCTACTTTGCGGCCAACCGCCACTCTGCGGCCATCTGCCACGCTGCGTCCGAGCACCACCCCACGCATCTCTCCAACGCCGGGTCATTAGTTCCCGATATCTTGGACATGGTCCGTGAAGCATAAAGTTTTCGCCTTTGTGACTTCGCGGTAGAAAGCCTTATTGTTATGAACCAAAAAACCTTCCACTTGACATCTCTTGGTTGCGCCAAAAACAGCGTTGATTCCGACTCAATGGCCCAACTGCTGGAACGCGACGGATACAAGGCCGTCGGCGCACCTCAGAAGGCCAGTATTCTCATCGTCAATACCTGCGGGTTCATCGGCCCGGCGCGCGAAGAATCATATTCCGTGCTGCGGGCTCTGGCCGAGGCCAAACACCCGGACCAACTGCTCATCGCGGCCGGATGCCTCACCCAGCGGTACGGGGCAGAAGTGGCGCACCAGGTACCCGGTGTGGATGGCATCCTCGGCACCCGCCGCTGGATGGATATTGTCGAAGTGGTGCGGCGACTGCGCAAAAGTCATCATCCTTCGACAGGCTCAGGAATTCGCCCCGAACCACTCTACCACCTGCCCGAAACTCCCACGATCGGCACCGACGAAAACGGCGCGTTGCGCGCATCCATTGCAGGTGCCAGCGCCTACCTGAAAATTGCGGATGGCTGCCGCCGTCCGTGCGCTTTCTGTGCCATCCCGCTCATCAAAGGCACCACTGTCAGCCGCCCCCTCGAAAAGATTCTCGTCGAGGCTCGCCACCTGCGCGACCTGGGCGTACGCGAACTCGTCCTGATCGCCCAAGATACCACTGACTACGGTCACGACCTGGGCATACAAGACGGGCTTGCCATCTTGCTGGAGCAATTGACCGTCACTATCCCGGATGTTGACTGGATCCGGATTATGTACAGCTTTCCCGGCTATGTCACTGACCGGCTGATTGACGTGATGGCCAGCCACCCGCAGGTACTCCCCTATCTCGATATTCCCCTTCAGCACGCGGCTCTCGCTACACTTACCCGTATGCGCCGCCCCGCCAACATAGAATGGGTCCATACCACAATTGCTAAAATGCGATCCACGCTTCCCACATTAGCCATCCGCACGACATTTATAGTCGGCTATCCCGGCGAGACAGACGAGGAATTTCAGACACTTTTGGACTTCGTCGAGGAGATGCGCTTCGACCATGTCGGGGCATTCCAATTTTCGTTTGAATCGGGCACGGCTTCCGAGGCGCTTGGGGACCCGGTACCTGTCGCGGTTAAAGAGGCGCGTTTTCAAAGGCTGATGGAACTTCAGCAGAGCATCTCGATCCAGATCAACCAGTCGTTCGTTGGGCAGAGGTTGGACGTTTTAATTGAGGGTCAGGATCAGGAGATTGCAATCGGGCGGTCGTACCGTGACGCCCCGGAGATTGACGGGTTGGTTTTAGTGGAAGGGAAAGCAGAAATTGGGAGCATTATCCCGGTAAAAATTACCGGGGCGATGGCTTATGATCTGACGGGGATACCGGCAAACTAAATCGAACGAAACAGCCTTTTGGCCGTCCCGTTGACTTAACCTATCAGATCCTCATCAGGCAGCCTGCGCCGGAAAGGTCCAACAAAAATCAGCACAAACACGATTAACCCGATGACTGCCGCCGAAACGGAATAGACTGCGTCCAGCGTATTGACGGTGAACAGCGAGGGGGTCGGCATGACCGTCACGGTGTAATTGGCAAACAGGGCCGAAAACAGGTTGTTGGCGGCGTGCAATCCCAGGGCCAGTTCCAGTCGTCCATCCCGCAGGGTAATATAAGCCATCCCTGCCCCGATGAAGAAGTAATAAAACCCCATCAATCCGTAATTTACCCGGGCCTCCGGGTTCAGGAAATGCGGCACCATGAATAGGAACCCGGAGATGGCGCTCAAGATCCAGACGTTGCGCAAACGCAAGCCAACGTTCTGCAAAATATAACCGCGGAAGAACAATTCCTCAGCCGAGGTCTGGATCGGGATCAGTATGAGGGCCAAAAATACGAACGGGATGTAGCGGCGCAGGTCGAGGGTCCAGACATAGCGACCGGGGTAGAGCAAAGCCTCCGCCAGCGACATCAGGCCCGAAAGAACAAACCAGACCGCGAAGCCCTGGAAAAAACGTCCCCAGGAGATGAGGCGAGCGGGGGTAATCAGCGTCCGAAAGGGACGCTGGTGGATAAGGCGAATTGCCAGAAAAATACCAACCA
>JADGQD010000104.1 GCA_017882065.1 Anaerolineales bacterium
ACGCGGATAATGCGGTCAACAGGACCTTCGTTCTTTTTCATATTCAATCTCCTTTTACCAGATAATTTGGATGGTTTCACTTCTATAGATGTAAAAGGTTTGAAAAAGTTGCATTATGAAAGAAGCGGCAGGACGTTCATGCCCTGCCGCTTGAAGAGAAAAAAATTAATGTGCTTTCAGGATGATCGAACCCAACGCGATCGTTGAACCATCTGCCGCACTGGTATCAACAAATTGGATAATGACCCAGTCGGTTATACCGGCAGAACTCAGATTAAAGTCATGCGAGAAGGTCCCCGCGGTTCCCCCGGAAGGTGTGACCGTGAAAGAAGACTCGTTGACTTTTGTGCCGTCAATCAGGTAGATATGGTACGCCAGGGTGTTTTCAAAAGGTAGGACGGTCATACTTCCGCCGATCGTGAACGGGTTGGTAACGGTGTTCCAGTTGGCGGGTGTGTCAACATTGATAATATGTTCCGTTCCGCCGATGGTGGAGTTCAGGCGCATCAGCCAGAGCCTGTTGCCGATCAGCCAGTAGTTTTGTTTTTGCGGCTGGGAAGGACAGCACAGCGGGTCGCTCGGACCCTGGACGACCATATCCAAATGTATCACACCGGAAGAAATGTCGACTGTATTCATCTGGACCCGGTCACCCAACTGCACCTGGCTCTCCTGGTGCGGTGTTCCGCCCTGATTGATTACGGCAATCAGGGATTCAAAACCCCCGGTGCCGCCGTCATTCTCGGCCAGGATGATGGCCGCATCGAATTTACCATCACCGTTCAGGTCCCCAAGAGCGTAAACGTCCAGCATCTGGACCGAATAAGCGGTCGCGCCGGAACCTTCCGAATAAGACCCGTTGACCAGTGTAACCGTCCGCTCGTAGAATGGGGCGTAATATATGGCGTTGCGCAGGCTGTCCAGCGAGAGTTCGGGACCGGAGGGCGGCAGAGGAGAAGGGGTGAGCGAAGGCAGAGTCGGCGTCTCGGTGACTTTGATAGGCGGGACGAGTGTGTCGGTAATGGATACAGGCGGTGTGTTGGTTGTATTGATCTGAACGCTGCAGGCCATGATTACAAGCATTAGCCCCAGAACGGGGAAGAATAGTTTTCGATTCATTTTTCTCTCCATTTAAGGAATTAACGGCGTCCAGGAAATCCCGTTGTCGGTGGTCTTATATAGTTGTGAGTGACCGGCATCGTCCACGCTGGTGAGCGCAAAGCCGTTGAATTGGCTGGCGGTTCCAGGGACAAATTCTATTTGTGACAATTGTCCGCTTAGATTGAGGCCGGTGGGCATTCCCGCCCATGTTTGAGCTCCGTCGGTGGTGGAATACAGGTTTGTCCAGCCGTCCCAGCACCAGCCGTGCAGGGCGTCGGCGAAAGCATAACTGCCAGGCGTGACCACGCTCTTGGCATTCTTCGGGTCGCCGGTCCAGGTGGTTCCACCATCGTGGGTGGTATAGAAGGTGAAATCAGTGGTACTTGACAGATTGATCACCAGCGGCAGGAAACCGTCTTTTCCAAAGAAGACCGGCGCTTGCGGCATGTACTGGTAGGATTCATAACCTGCCGGTAAGGGAATGCTTTGCTGGGACCATGAAGCGCCGCCGTCGTGGGTGACGAACAGGTAAACTTCCCCGTCCACGAGCCGGGTACCGGTCACCCAGCCGGTATTGGCGTCCAGGAAGGTCATGCCGTTTTTGATGCCGCCCAGCGGCAGGCTGCCGGACGAATCGGGCCGGTTAGGGTCGTTATTGAAGACGCTCAGCCAGGTCGCACCGCCATCGGACGTTTGGAACATCTCCACCGAGTCTGACCCCATGCCTGCACCCCGGTCCGCCAGTGCGAGGCCGGTGCTGGCATCCAGGAATTGGATGTTTTTTCCTCCGAATGGCACATCGAAAGAGGTCCAGGTGAGACCGCCATCGGTGGTGCGGTACAGCTTGCCCGTGAAAAAGTCAGCGTTTGGGACCAGCACCCAAGCGGTGTTGACATCCAGCACGCTGAGATTGGTCGAGTAGCCGATACCGGTGACGCCCGGCGGGGTGGTGTTCAGCCAGGTTGTACCGCCATCCACGGTCCGCAGGAGATAACCGCCGTCGTTGACAGCAATGCCCCAGCCGTTGTTGGAATCCTGGAAGTCAATGCGGACAAGCGCCGGAGCGGGGACAACCGGTAGATCCGGCGGGGGCGGGAGAGGCATATTCGTGGCCTCCGCGAGTGGGGTGGGTATATTGGCCTTCGCAGGTGGAGTGGGTGTATTGGTGATGGTGATGGAGGTACCCGTCAAGTTCGCGGGCTGTTGAGCCGGGGTGCAGGCCCCCATGGCCAGTACCAGCGCGCAAATTATGAGGATTAATTTTGAACGCATATCACACTCCTTCGACCTTTTACCGGTAAGGTGAATTCTGAATGATTGTAAGCCTCGATTACCGCTGCCGAAAGGGGGAATCAAGGGGCATATCCCTTTAGACGCAAGAGCGCCGTGGAACTTCCACGGCGCTGCGATGCTTTCTAACCCTCGGGCTATCCGACCCATTCGACGACCGTCGCCTCGCCCTGACCGACGCCCACGCATAAGGTCGCCAGACCATAATAGGGGCGACCTTTATGGTCGCCCGCCCGCCGCCGCATCTCGTGCAGCAGCGTGGTCAGGATGCGCGCCCCCGAGCAGCCCAGTGGATGCCCCAGCGCGATTGCCCCACCGTTAACGTTGACCAGTTCCGGGTCGAGGCCCAGGTCTTCGATCACAGCCAGGGACTGGATGGCGAAAGCTTCGTTCAACTCGACCAGGCCGATGTCCTTCAACTGGAGACCAGCGCGGGCGACGGCTTTCTTCACTGCCGGGACGGGCCCCAGTCCCATCGTACGCGGCGGGACCCCGGCGGCAGCCGACGAAAGAATCCGGGCCAGCGGTTTCAGGCCCAACTCTTTGGCTTTGGAGTCACTCATCAGGAGCAGCGCGGCGGCCCCGTCATTCAGACCGGACGAGTTGCCAGCTGTCACTGTCCCGCCCTCTTTGCGAAAAGCCGGGCGGAGTTTTGCCAGAGATTCCATGCTCGTATCGCGGCGAGGGCGCTCATCCGTGGTCACAACGACCGGGTCTCCCTTGCGCTGCGGGATGGTGACCGGGAGGATTTCCCCGGCGAATTTGCCCGAGTCGATGGCGGCAATGGCGCGCTGGTGTGAACGCAGTGAAAACGCGTCCTGCATCTCACGGGTGATGTGCGGCTTCAGCGCGGCGATGTTCTCAGCGGTCTCGCCCATCTGCTCGGTGCCATATTTCTCCTGCATCTTCGGGTTGGGATAGCGCCAGCCCAGGGCGGTGTCGTAGGCGGTCAGGTTGCCAAAAGGGAAACCGGACTCGGCCTTGGGCAGTGAATACGGGGCACGGCTCATGGACTCTACTCCCCCGGCGATGTATACCTCCCCTTCACCGGCTTTAATGGCGCGTGCGGCCTGGTTGACGGCGTTCAGCCCGGAGGCGCACAGCCGGTTGACGGTCACGCCTGCCACCTCAGCCGGAAGTCCGGCCAGCAGGAGCGCCATGCGCGCCACGTTGCGGTTATCCTCCCCGGCCTGGTTGGCGCAGCCCAGATAGACTTCTTCAACAAGCGCCGGGTCGAGTTGGTTGCGTTCCAAAATAGCTTTAAGCACATGCGCGGCCAAATCGTCCGGGCGGACGGCGGCCAGCGCCCCGCCGAGCGCGCCGATGGGTGTGCGGATGGCGTCAATAATGACGGGAATGGGCATGTTTAATCTCCAATGGGAAGTTGTTGTTTCGGCTCGGTAGGGGTTTTCGGCTCCACCTCGCCGATAAAGCGGATGCGCTGGGTATTGACCAACACGGCCTCCTGCCGGAGCAGGAAGTTGGGATTGGCCTCGATTGCCACGGTGGCCTGGGTGAATGGCAGGAAGGAATCGCCCGTATCAACCAGGATCTGTAACAGGTCCAGGGAACCCGGCATGTGTACCTCACCGCGGACTTCCATCCCATCCAGGATAAGAAAAACAGCGTACCTATTTTTGGGATACTTGATGAAACGCGGAGGGGAGGCTACTTTCTGGGGTGGCTCAAAGGCCAGCACAATCCCCGATTTTGGGAGGATGGACACCAAGGTCTTTTCCAGCACCTTGCTTGGGCTTTCCAGGCGTGCCACGCTGGCATTATGCAGCACGACTTTCTTTTCGCGCCGGTCGTTCAGAAAATCCGAGAGGCGCTGGTCGCGCAGAAAAATTTCCCCGCTGATGGAATGCTGATGCGTAAAAATGACTATCTGATGAGGAGTCGTGGTTCCAATCATTTTTACCTTCCTTGAATGCGACGATGAATTTACTGTTTTATTCTAACCATCCCCGGCAAGCATGTCAACGTGGAAAACCAGCAGTTTTTGCCCCATATGGATCCCCAAAAAGCACTAAATGAGTGTGGAAATATCCTAATCGAGGCACTTTTTTGATCACAATTGTCTTGCCCAGATGAGGATTTTTGTATTACGGTATAATGACGCATGGCACTACCTGCCAACGTCGGAAACCGCCATAATAAGCAGACGGAAATTTCGACCAAAATTGTCCTAATTCTAATTGAGGAGGCCAGGTCTATGCCTGCCAAAGGTTGGATAGAAGTCAACGATCTATATTGTAAAGGCTGTGAGTTATGCATCTCAGCCTGCCCGCCCAAAGTCCTGGAATTGGATAACGAAAAGTTAACCTCCAAGGGCTACCATCCATCGCATATTTTCAAGGACGGCTGCACCGGCTGCGCCATCTGCGCCCTGGTCTGCCCTGATGCAGCCATCACGGTCTACCGCGAAGTGACCAAAGCGCCCGCCTCTGCGGCGGCAGGAGGTGATTGATATGGCGCGTGAAATGTGGAAAGGCAACGAAGCCATTGCCGAGGCGGCCGTGCGCGCCGGCTTGGAGGCCTATTTCGGCTACCCCATCACCCCGCAGAATGAAGTGCTCGAATACCTCTCTCATCGCATGCCCGAGTTGGGACGTGCTTTCGTCCAGGCCGAGAGTGAACCGGCAGCCATCAACATGGTCTATGGCGCAGCCTGTACCGGGGCGCGCGTGATGACCTCCTCCTCCAGCCCGGGCATCAGCCTGATGCAGGAGGGACTGTCGTACATCGCTGGGACCGAGGTCCCGATGGTGCTGGTCAACGTGATGCGCGGCGGCCCCGGCCTGGGTAACATCGCCCCCTCGCAGGGCGATTACAACCAGATCTGCAAGGGCGGCGGCCACGGGGATTACCATCCCATCGTGCTGGCTCCGGCCTCGATCCAGGAGGCCGTGGACTTGGTGCCGGTCGCTTTCGAACTGGCTCACAAATACCTGAACATCTGCACCATCCTGATTGATGGTTCCATAGGACAGATGATGGAACCGGTCCAGCTGCCGGAGATGCAGCCGGTCGCCCGGAAGGAATACGACTGGGCCGTGAGCGGGGCGAAGGGACGCAAACGCCACTTCCTGAGTTCGATCTACCTCGACGTCCCGACCGAGGAAAAAGTCAACCTGCGCATCCTCGGACGCTGGCGCGAAGCTCAGGCCAACGAAATCCGTTTCAAGGAATATTTCATGGAGGATGCCGAACATATCGTCATCGGTTTCGGCACCGCGGGCCGGATTGCGCTTTCTGCCGTGCGCACCGCCCGGGCGCTGGGAATCAAAGTCGGGTTATTCCGCCCCATCAGCGTCAACCCCTTCCCCTACAAGCGGGTGGAGGAACTGTGCAAGCGGGCCAAATCCTTCCTGGTGGTGGAGATGAACACCGGGCAGATGCTCAAGGACGTCCAGGCGGCGGTCAGGAACCGGATCCCGGTACGGTTTTACGGGCGCCTGGGGGGCGTGATGCCCTTCCCGGATGAATTCGTCCACGAGATCCAGGAAATGATCAAGAACCCCGGCAAGCCGGAAGATGATCCCGCCGACCTGTGGTATCTGCGGATGATGGCACGCTGAGATGAGAGGTAATTATGGCTGCAACTATCGTTAATCCTGAGAATCTGGTCTACTCCCGCCCCAAAGGATTCACGGACATGCCTTCGCATTATTGTCCCGGCTGCACGCATGGGACAGCGCAACGTCTGGTGGCCGAAGTGCTGGAAGAAATGAATATACTGGATAAATCCATCGGCGTGGCGCCGGTCGGCTGCGCGGTGTTCGCCTACAATTATATTGACATTGACTTCGTCGAGGCCGCCCACGGGCGCGCTCCGGCGATGGCCACCGGCATCAAGCGCGTCCTGCCTGACCGTGTCGTCTTCTCCTACCAGGGCGATGGCGACCTGGCTTCGATCGGCATGGCGGAAACCGTCCACGCCGCGGCGCGCGGGGAAAACATCACTATCATCTTCATCAACAACGCCATCTACGGCATGACCGGCGGCCAGATGGCCCCCACCACCCTGCCCGGCATGAAGACGACTTCTTCGCCCAACGGCCGAGATGTGGAGACGCAGGGCTATCCCATCCGTGTGTCCGAGATGCTGGCCACGCTGGACGGTGCCGGCTACATTGTCCGGCGCAGTCTGCACGACCCGAAGAACATCCGCCTGGCGAAGAAAGCGATCCGTCTCGCGTTCGAAACGCAGGTACACGGCCTGGGCTTCTCGATGGTGGAACTGCTCTCCACTTGCAGCACCGGCTGGGGCATGACGCCGGTCGAATCGCTGGCGTGGCTGGAAGAGCATATGATCCCGGCCTTCCCGCTCGGCGATTATAAGATTGCGTCGTCGGTGGCAGCGCTAAAAATTTAAAAATTTACCGCAGAGGGCCAGAGCACGCAGAGAAACCCGTTTTTTCTCCGCGCTCTCCACGACCTCTGTGGCAAGAAAGGGAAAATGCACAATGCAAACTGAAGTTTTTCTGGCTGGTTTCGGCGGACAGGGTGTCATGTTCGCTGGTCAGGTGCTTTCTTATGCCGCCATGGATATCGGCAAAGAGGTGACCTGGATCCCCTCTTATGGCCCGGAAATGCGCGGCGGTACGGCCAACTGCACCGTCGTCATCGCGGACGAAGAGATTGGCTCGCCGCTGGTGCAGAATCCACCCGCGGTCATTGTCATGAACCTTCCGTCGCTCGACAAATATGAGTCGATAGTCAAACCGGGCGGCGTGTTGATCGTCAATTCCTCGATGGTGGACCGTGACGTAGCCCGCAGCGACATCACTTGGGTCTCCATCCC
>JADGQD010000105.1 GCA_017882065.1 Anaerolineales bacterium
TATTGATTGCCCATCCCCGAACGATAACGGCTTGCTGGCCGGGATTGTCAATAATAAGGTAGAGTATGATTTTTTCCATTGCATTGCTTATCGTGATTGCTTTCCTTGCTTTTAAAGCAGCTCCAGTTGAAAAGAAGGACCATGCCCTGATGCATGGCGCCGGTCAGATCGGCCTGCTGGCCGCGCTGGCCCTGTTCGGCATGGACTATTTCACTTCGTATTTCTACGCCACCGGCGAGATGATGAGCGCCCTCCATCCTTACAATCTCCAGAAATATGCTTTCATCGCCGTCATAATCATCGCTGTCGCCAATGCGGTATTTGGTTTTCTTTATATGTTTTCTCTGGGGGTTTTCAACGAGGGCGGTGGTTCTTATACCGCCTCCATGCGCTACCTGGCTCCCGGGTTGAGCCTGGTGGTGGCGGTCGTCCTGCTCCAGGACTATATCTTTACCATTGTCGTCTCCAGCCTGTCTGGCGTGGACCAGCTGCTCTCGGTGACCAATTCTTATAACATTGCCTGGATCTACCACGTCGGTCTGGGTGTGGCGCTGGTGACAGTGACCTGGTTCCTGACCATCCGTGGGAGGGGTGAATCCGCCCGAATAGTTTTTACCATGCTGGGCATCTTCCTCATGCTTACAGTTGTCATGGCCATTGGCCTTTTTATCGCAAAAAGCAGGGCGGTGGTCGCCCTACCCTATACTGCTCCTGCCATCACACCCACCATCTGGCAGGCGGCGTACCACATGTTGACCGCTTCCATGAAAGGTCTTGTGGCTTTGAGTGGTCTGGAAGCCATGTCCAACGGGATCCAGTTCGTAATAAACGAAGATTTTGCCCTGGTGAAATGGGGCAAGAAACACCTGCCCCGCTTATCTGGCCTGTGGAATTACTACAGCAGCAAGTCTGGCATTGGGCGCATGGTCCAGACAGCCTTCCTGTTCTATGGCGGGATTACAACAGCCTTCCTGGCTTATTTCGCTATTCACTTTAATGCCTTCGATGGCACGGCCGGGCGGTCTCTGGTCGGCAACCTGTCTTTCATCGGATTTACTCAATTGCCGGGAGGAAACATCCTGTATTGGGCGTACCAGATATTGGCAGTCGGATTGCTGGCAACTGCTTCCATGACTGCCTTCCAGGATTTGCAAGCCACAGAATGGCGGGATGTTGCGATTGGGGAAATCCCCGAGATCATCGTCTACCGGGATAAGCGCGGAACGTTCACCCGTTCGGTGACGATCGCATATATTATTGTCATTATCATCACATTCGTTATTCGCGGAAAAACGGCATTGGGGATTCCGTATTACGGCATCGGTGTCTTCATGCCGATCATGATGATGGGCTTTGCCATTCGCCAGCATATTTTAAAGACATACCCGAAGGGGGCCAGGCGCTCGTGGGGTGCTTTGGGGGCAGGATTTGCCGCCATCCTTGCCGGGATCGTTTTCATCGGGCAGATCGTCGGCAAGTGGACCGAAGGCGGTTGGGTTGTACTGATCTCCTTTAGCATTCTGGTCCTGACGGCCAACCTGGTGCTCATTTCACCAATCGGCTACCGCGAACCAAAACAGATCTACCGCATTGTACGCGAAAAAGCCCGCGTGCAGGGAGCCATGGCATCCATCGTGGAATGGCAATCCTTGAAAATGCAGGAATATCGCTACAGTGTGATCGTTTTGATCGCCCGCTTCTTCGAACTTTTCGGCATTCGCCGTCCAGTCCGTTATGAGCCGCCTGCGGCTGCCGGGGATTACGATCACGCCCTGCATGTGGACCATCCCGATGCACCGTCCCTGCTCCAGCAATACCTAGACAGCAAGCCGAGACAACCGAAACTGGGCGGTGCTCCCAAGCAGGTTTCTCCAGGCAATAAAGAAGGAAAAGAGGATTAAAGGTTACAAGAGATCGCTAATAACCTGACATCGAATTTTGCCAGCCAATTTTCTTATTGATATTGTCGTAGGGGCTTGGAGGGGCGAGACGTGTCTCGCCCATTCAGGCGCGAGTACGATGCCGTATTCGAATTGAGTCGAATGCCTTTTTAAGTCGATTTCACCGCAAGTTTCCCCGTTCTAGGCGATGGCAGCCGCAGGACCGTCTTTCTCGTCTGTGCACCCCAATCGCCAGAGGCGACCGTCACGGGCGAGCAACTGGTCTGCCTCGCCGGGCCCCCAACTGCCAACCGGATATACGGTGAGGGGCGGGTCGTTTTGCGCTTCCCAGCCCTGGACGATCGGGTCCACCATTTTCCAGGAGGCCTCGATGCCGTCACTGCGGGTGAAGAGCGAAGCGTCCCCATCCAGTGCTTCAAGCAATAGCCTCTCGTAAGCCTCCGGCAGGGAGCCGGTGAACAAGGAAGCATAGTGGAAATCCATATCCACCGAGCGCATCTCCTGATCGGAATCGGGGAGTTTGGCTTCGAAGCGCAGATGGATGCCTTCGTCGGGCTGGATGCAGAGCGAGAGGATATTAGGGGTGAAATCCCGGCCTTCGGGCAGTCTGAACATCAGGTGCGGCGGACGCTGGAACTCGATGATGATCTCGGAGGTCTTGTGCGCCATTGCCTTGCCGGAGCGCAGGTAGAACGGCACGTCCTGCCAGCGCCAGTTATCAATATTAAGTTTGAGCGCCGCGAAGGTGGGCGTCTGCGAACCGGGGGCGACGCCAACCGCATCCCGATAACCGGCATACTGTCCTCGCACTGTGTCGGCCAGCGTGACCGGGCGGATGCTCTCGAACACTTTGGCCTTCTCGTTGCGGACCGCATCTGCGCTGAACGAACTGGGCGCTTCCATCGCCACCAGCGCCAACAGTTGCAGCAGGTGATTCTGGAACATATCCCGCATGACCCCGGCGGTGTCGTAATAACCGGCGCGGTGACCCACGTCCACCGTCTCTGACACGGTCACCTGCACGTTGTTAACGTAGCGGCGGTTCCAAACCGGTTCGAAAATGGTGTTGGCGAAACGGAAGAAAAGGATGTTCTGCGCCGTCTCTTTTCCGAGATAATGGTCAATGCGATAGACCTGGCTCTCGTCGAAGACCGCGTGGACGGCGCGGTTGAGTTCCAGGGCAGACGCCAGGTCGCGGCCGAACGGCTTCTCGATGACGATCCTCCGCCACGCATCCGGGCCCTGTTTCGCCATTCCCGCCGCGCCCAGTTCGCTGACGACGATGGCGTAATGCTCCGGCGCGGTGGCAAGATAATATAACCGGTTGGACGGGCCGCCTTCCAATGCTTGCAGAGATGTTTCCAGTTTCGGGAAATCAGTCATAACGTCGAGGTTCCCCTGGAAATAGTGCAGCCTGCCGGCGAATTTTCCCCAGACGGTAGCGTCGAAACTCTCCGCGCTGAACTTTTCCACACCCTCCCGCAGAATGGCGCGGAAGGTTTCATCGTTGTAGGGACGGCGCGCAAACCCGACCACTTTCACGCGCTCCGACAGGCGCGACTTCTTGAAACTGTTGTAGAGCGCCGGGATCAACTTGCGCGAGGTCAAGTCGCCGGAGGCGCCGAAAATGACAATGGTGGTGGGAATACTAGCCATAGAACCTTCCTTGAAATTGGGCAGATGCTGTCCACCCTTACTTCGTCTTGATGGCGTGCTTATTGTATCTTAAAACTCCAATTTCTCATCATTGACTCATGAATTTTTATATTGACCTCGCTCCTGTTTACTCTTACAATACCTGCATGGAATATGCCAGCCTGTATTACGCTGGATTTTATCGCCCCGACCACGACCCTCCGTGCGCAGTAGAACGGACCCCGAGCCTGCGTGGTAGTCCCGGTTCCAGCGATAGTCCTGGTTCCATCACGGGGCGGGGTAGTCCCGGTTCCTGCGAGGTAATCCCGGCTTTTGTACGGGACACGGGACACGGGGGCGCGGTTTTATTATTGACGCGTTCCTACCCTTTACCCGTTTCTCTCATGATTTTCCGGAGGAAAAAATGACAGTTTTACCTTTCCTTTCCAAGCGTGCCCCGGCCTTCGCCGATATCCCTGATGAAAAGTGGAACGACTGGCGCTGGCAGTTGAGCCACCGCCTGAATTCGGCGGAAGAAATCGAAAAAGTGATTTCCCTGACCGAGTCCGAGCGTAAGGCGCTCAGCGCGGCGCATCTCTTCCGCGTGGACGTGACTCCTTATTTCGTTTCCCTGATTGATCCCAACGACCCTGACGATCCCATTCGCAAACAAGTTATCCCTACCGACCGTGAAATGGTTTCTTTCATCGCGGAAATGGAAGACTCGCTGGCCGAGGATAAGCACTCGCCTGTGCCGGGCCTGGTCCATCGTTACCCAGACCGGGTGCTGATGCTGGTTACCACGCAGTGCGCCTCTTACTGCCGCTATTGCACGCGCGCCCGCATTGTTGGCGACCCGGCGGCGCAGTTCTCGCGCCATGAGTTTGACATGCAAATAGAATACCTGAAAAAAACGCCCCAGGTCCGGGACGTGCTGCTTTCGGGTGGCGACCCGCTCATTTTGGCTCCCAAAATCCTGGAAGAGATTCTCACCCGTCTGCGCGAAATCCCGCATATTGAGATTGTGCGCATCGGTTCGCGCGTTCCGGTCTTTATGCCGCAGCGCATCACCGACGATCTGTGCGATATGCTGCAGAAATTCCACCCGCTGTGGTTGAATATCCACGTCAACCATTCGAACGAAATTACCAAAGAGCTGGCCGAGGCCTGCGATAAGCTGACCCGGGCTGGCATCCCGCTCGGTAACCAGACCGTACTTTTAGCGGGCGTCAACGATAATGTCCACATCCAGCGCAAATTGGTACAGGACCTGGTGCGAATCCGCGTACGCCCATATTATCTCTACCAGTGCGACCTGGTGCATGGCGCTGGGCACTTCCGCACGCCAGTGGCCAAGGGAATCGAGATCATGGAGGGCTTGCGCGGACATACATCCGGTTACGCCGTGCCGCAATTCATCGTGGACGGCCCCGGAGGCGGCGGCAAAATCCCGGTCATGCCCAACTACCTGCTTTCGATGTCAGACCACAAAATCATTCTGCGCAACTTTGAAGGCTACATTACCACTTACGAAGAACCGACCGATTACAACCCGGCCATGGCTGCCAAGTACAAGGGTCTCAAACGCCCCGAACCGGGCCAGGAGGGCCTCACCGCCCTGCTGGATGGCGAGAAAATGTTCATCAAGTCCGAAGGCTTCGACGAAGTCCACAATCGGCATGGCATCCAGCATCGGCTCAAGGACGATTCCAAGTGGAAGCCTTTGGGCATCGGATCGGGCGAAGAGAAGTAATAATGGAGATCTTATGAACTATCGTCACCTTGGCCGTTCCGGCCTGAAAGTCAGCGAACTCTCTTTTGGCTCGTGGGTTACCTTTGGCATCCAGATGGGTGAAGACCTGGCCTGCGAGTGCATGGCTGCCGCCTACGGGGCGGGCGTCAACTTTTTTGACAATGCCGAAGTTTATGCCGGCGGCCAGTCCGAGACCGTGATGGGCAATGTGCTCAAGAAACTGGCCTGGCGGCGCGGCAGTTTTCTTGTTTCCACGAAATTCTTCTGGGGTTTGCACGATGGACCAAACGAGAAGAACACGCTCAACCGTAAGCGCCTTTTGGATGCAATGGACGGCTCACTCAAACGCCTTCAACTCGATTACGTGGACCTGGTCTTCTGCCACCGCCCGGACCCGACAACGCCCATCGAAGAGACCGTCTGGGCCATGCATGACATCGTCTCGCGCGGCAAAGCCATTTACTGGGGCACGTCACAGTGGAGCGCGGCGGAAATCATGGAAGCCTGGCAAATTGCGGACAAACACCACCTGCACAAACCGGTTATGGAGCAGCCGCAGTACAACATGTTAGACCGCCAGAAGGTCGAGCACGAGTACACCCGTCTCTACCAGGATATCGGGCTGGGTACGACCACCTGGAGTCCGCTTGCTTCCGGTCTGTTGACCGGCAAATACAATGATGGCATTCCTGCCGATAGCCGCGCCAACCTGAAAGATTACGAATGGCTCAAGCCCGCCCTGACCGACCCCGAACGAATTGGCAAGGTCAGGAAACTGGCTCCCATTGCTGCTGACCTGGGCATCAGTATGGCGCAACTTGCTCTGGCCTGGTGCCTGAAGAACCCCCATGTGAGCACGGTCATCACTGGCGCCAGCCGCGTGGAACAGGTCCGCGAGAACATGAAAGCCCTTGATGCAGTGGAAAAACTTAATCCCGAAGTCATGGCACGCATTGATGACGTTCTGGGTAATAAGCCACAAGAAGATGAGTGAAAAAAACATCGCCCGGCCTGAAGAGTAACCAAACCCTTAAATCTAACAAAAAGAGCCGGGTACAAACCCGGCTCTTAAATTCTTAAAACCCTCGTGATATTTCGTGGCCTGTGTGTTTAGGCCTTCTTTACTTTTTCTGCAGCCGCAAAACCGGCCTCGAGCGCCTTGTGGTTCATCTCCTCGGTCCCCCGCGGGGCGCGAGCGATGATGGCTTTTTCCAAAGCCTGCCGTGAAACCACTCCCGTCAGCCCGACCAGCACGCCCAGGGCAACGGTATTGGCCGTAATGATCCTGCCGGTCGTCTCAAACGCCATTTTCGTGATGGGCAGGCGGATGGCCTTTGGAGCGCTGCTGGAATCCACTTTGTCTGCGTCTACGATGAGCAGGCCGGTCGGCTTGACGGTGGAGGCAAATTTCCTGAACGCCTCCTGGCTCAACGCCACCACCACGTCTGGTTGAAGGACTTCGGGGTGGTCAATCTCACCGGAAGAGATGATGACCTCGGACTTACTCGCACCGCCGCGTGCTTCCGGTCCATAACTCTGCGACTGGACGGCGTTCTGGCCCCCGTAGATGGTGGCTGCTTCGGCCAGGATGATGCCAGCCAGGATCATGCCCTGCCCACCTTCGCCAGCCAGCCGGACCTCGGTCCGCTCAGCCATTTTCGTGGTAGTCCCGGTTCCAGCGGGGTAGTCCCGGTTTTCGGACGGGACACGGGGCCCGGTCATTTCTCACCTCTCTGGACACGGGTAATCAAATTGGCATAAACCTGCGTATACTGCGGACGCTCGATGTCAATGAATTTGCCGCGCACGATTTTGGTATTGGCAGCCTGTTCTTCCGGCGGTAGTCTGTCAAGAGCGGATTTGGCGAT
>JADGQD010000106.1 GCA_017882065.1 Anaerolineales bacterium
CTGACGCGTTCCAGATTAGTGAGAACCGGCTTGCGCTCACGGCGCTCACCGATATACTTGATCTTCAGGCGCAGGACCTTCTGGCAGGGACGTTCGCCATCGGCGACTTCGAAGTTTTCCAGATAGCCTTCTTCTTTCAAGATCTTAGCAATTTCCACTTTGACCTTTGAAAGAGGCATAGCTGTCATGGCCTGACCACTCATCACGGCATTGCGGATGCGGGTCAACATATCGGCAATTGGATCAGTCATGCTCATTTTCTACCTCCACCCGGCTACCATGACGACTTCATGACGCCGGGGATTTTCCCTTCCAGCGCGAATTCGCGGAAACAAATCCGGCACAGGCCAAAACGGCGAATATAACCGCGCGGGCGTCCGCAACGCGAGCAGCGATGGCGGACTTGGTTGGGATACTTGCGGCGGAGTTCACGATACTTCATGCAAGTGCTTGCCATAGTTACGCTTCCTTCTTGAACGGCATGCCCAGCAGTTGCAACATCAGCCGTGCATGGTCGTCAGATTTGGCTGTGGTCACAATCGTGACCTCCATGCCTCTTACCTTGTCGATCTTATCGTATTCGATCTCCGGGAAGATCAATTGGTCACGCAGACCAAGTGTATAGTTGCCGCGCCCATCGAAGGCATCCGGAGAAACACCGCGGAAGTCGCGCACGCGCGGCAGAGCAATGTTAATCAACCGGTCCAGGAAGGCCCACATTTTGGCGCCGCGCAAAGTTACCTTGGTGCCGATGATGCGTCCCTCGCGCAGTTTGAAGTTAGCAATACTCATGCGCGCTTTGGTCATGACCGGTTTCTGGCCGGTAATGATGGTCATGTCGCCTGCCGCCGCTTCAAGCATTTTCGGATTATCCATTGCTTCACCGCCCAGGCCGATATTGACCACGATCTTTTGGATATGCGGTACCTGCATAATATTCGTATACTCGAATGCTTTGAGCAGGGCCGAAACAACTTCTTTCTGGTATCTTTCTTGCATTCTATTCATAAATCAATGCTCCACCGGCGGCTAATCAATCAACGCCTGGCACTTCTTGCAGACGCGGTGTGCGCCGTCATTGTCGCGCTGGACACCGATACGGGTCGGTTCGCTGCACTTCGGGCAGACCAGCATAACATTCGAGATGTCGAGCGGGGCCTCGAACTTGATACGGCCAGGGTTAATCGTGCGGCCCTGAGTCTGGACCTGCCGCTGGTGTTTGGTATGGATGTTCACACCCTGCACCACCACCCGGTGCTCGTCCGGCAGAACCTTGATCACTTCGCCGCGCTTGCCCTGTTCTTCAATTTTCCCGCTGATGATCTCAACGGTATCCCCTTTACGGATCTTGACTCTCATCGTTCGCTCCTCAACTGGCCTAGAGCACTTCCGGGGCCAGCGAAACAATCTTCATAAAGCCCTTTTCGCGCAGTTCGCGTGCCACCGGGCCGAAGATACGGCTGCCCCTCGGGTTCTGGCCGTCGGCATCCAAGATGACAGCAGCATTGTCGTCAAAGCGGATATAGGAGCCATCCTCGCGGCGCCATTCCTTGGTACAACGCACAATCACAGCCTTGACAATCTCGGATTTCTTGATCGATCCATTGGGTGTCGCCGATTTGACCGTCCCTACCACGATGTCACCAATCGCGCCGTACCTACGGGACGAACCGCCCATAACGTGGATGACCAGGATTTCGCGCGCACCGGTATTATCAGCCACTTTCAAACGAGACTCGTGCTGAATCATGGCTGCGTCTCCACGGCAGAATCGGCCGTGCGGATTTCACGTTTGATGATCGACTCAACCACCCAGCGCTTATCGCGTGAGATAGGACGGCTCTCCACGATCTGAACCTGATCACCGATTTGGCAACCCAGTTCATCATGGGCCTTGACGCGCTTGCTCAAATGCACCACCTTGCGGTAGAGCGGATGCCGGAAAGTTCGGCCAATCTCAACCACAACAGTTTTGGTCATTTTATTACTGGTAACAACACCAGTTATTCGACGACGGTCATTCATGCTTCACCTTCCTGTACAGTCGTCCGGGTACGTTCATTGAAGATGGTCTCCATCCGGGCGACATCACGACGTAGCAGGCGCAGGTGGCTGGTATCGGTTAATTGACCGGTGACCTGCTGGAAGCGAAGTTTCATCAACTCCTCACGCATATCCGACAGTTTGGCCTGCATTTCTTCAACCGACATCTTGCGAATCTCTTCGGTTTTCATGCCTACTCTCCTGCCGCTATATCACTACGGGCAATGATCTTGGTCTTGATCGCAAATTTATGCCTGGCCAAGCCCAGCGCCTCACGAGCCGCGGCCTCATCCAAACCGCCAATTTCGAACATAACACGGCCCGGTTTGACAACCGCCACCCAATATTCCACGTTGCCCTTGCCTTTACCCATGCGGGTTTCCGGGGGCTTCTGTGTATAGGGTTTATCCGGGAAGATGCGGATCCAGACCTTGCCACGGCGCTTCATAGCATGGACAAGCGCGCGACGGGCAGCTTCGATTTGACGGGCAGTCACCCACCCCGGCTCCATCGCCAACAGGCCATAATCGCCGAAGGAAATCTCGACGCCGCGCGATTCCTTCCCTTTCATACGGCCGCGCATCTGCTTGCGGTACTTCACACGTTTTGGCATTAACATAGCATCAACCTCACTTCACAGACGCCTGGTCTACTCGCTAACGTAGACGCCTTCGGTAGTCTCGATTTTTTCTTCAACTTCGACTTTCATATCGCCGTGATAGACCCAGACCTTGACGCCGATTCGGCCATAAGTCGTCGCGGCTTCGGCACGGGCAAAATCAATATCCGCACGCAAAGTTTGCAGCGGAACCCGGCCATCGCGCAGCCAAACCGTGCGAGCCATTTCTGCGCCTCCCAATCGGCCAGCGACCTCAATCTTGATACCTTGAGCGCCCTGCCGCATCGCCTGCTGGATGGCACGTTTCATCGCCCGGCGATAACTGATGCGGCGTTCCAGTTGATCTCTAATATTATGAGCAACCAGATAAGCATCGCAATCAGGAGTTTTGATTTCTTTAATATCCAAATCCACTTTTTTGCCGGTCAACCCTTCGAGGGCTACACGGACTTTCTTGATGCCTTCGCCTTTGCGGCCGATCAGGATGCCCGGTTTGGCGGTAAACACAGCTACTTTCAATTTACCGGGATAACGCTCCACATCAATACGCGAGACGCCCGCGCGGCCGGATTCTCTGTAGAGCATGTCGCGGATAGCGAAGTCCTGCAACAATTGCTCACGGTATTGAGCACCTTCAGCGAACCAGCGGCCACGCCAGTCCCGAGTGACATTCAGGCGAAAACCAATCGGATGAACTTTGCGACCCATAAGATCTCCTTCGTCCTTTCTTTGCCGGTCAGGCAACCTCGCGTTCGCGCAGGACAACAGTTATATGCGATGAACGGCGCAGGACCGGTTTGAAGCGACCGCGTGCCCCGAAACGGCGCCATTTACGGGTGGGCGCTTCGTCGGCAAAGATTGTAGCAACGAACAGGTCGTCGCGGCTGACACCGAAGTTCTCCTCGGCATTGGCAACGGCAGAAGCCAGAAGTTTTCCAACCGGCAACGCCGCGTTTTGGGGCGCGAAGCGCAGTATTTCCATTGCCTGCACTGCATTTTTTCCGCGCACCAAATCAACAACCAGACGTACTTTCTGGGCCGAGATGGTCAGGAAACGTAATTGAGCACGAATATCATGAGTCATCTCTAACCTCCTACCCCGCCGGCTTCGACGACTTCTCAGCCGCCAAATGGCCACGGAATAGCCGCGTCGGCGCAAATTCGCCCAGGCGATGACCTACCATATTTTCGGTGATGTAGATCGGCACATGGCGGCGGCCATCGTGGATTGCGATCGTGTGTCCCACCATTTGGGGGAAAATCACACTGGCGCGGCTCCAGGTGCGGATGACCTTCTTCTCGCCTTTCTGGTTCATCGCTTCAATCTTCTTCAACAGTTTAGGGGCAATGTAAGGCCCTTTTTTCAATGAACGCGACATATCTGCTACCCTCGCTTACTCTCAGCGCCCTAGCGGCTAGACTTGCTGCGGTGGCGCACGATGTACTTTTCCGTCGACTTGTTGCGGCGGGTCTTGTACCCACGGGCTGGTTTGCCCCACGGGGTTTTCGGGCCGGGCATACCGGTCGGCTGGCGGCCTTCACCACCGCCGTGCGGATGGTCACGCGGTGACATTGCAGTACCACGCACGGTCGGGCGAATGCCCATGTGACGTTTGCGTCCGGCTTTACCCAACTTGATGTTGCTGTGATCCAGGTTGCCAACCTGACCAATCGTGGCATAGCAGACCTGGTTCACCAGACGCACTTCGCCCGAAGGCAGACGGATCTGGGCATACTCGCCTTCTTTAGCAAGCACCTGCGCCGAACCACCCGCCGAACGGACGAGTTGCCCACCCTTGCCCAGTTTAAGTTCAATGTTATGGACCAAGGTACCGACAGGGATGTTCGAGAGCGGCAGACTGTTGCCAGGGCGGATTTCAGCCTGAGCTCCGGAAAGAAGCGTATCACCGACCTTGATCCCAAGCGGAGCAACAATGTAACGTTTCTCGCCGTCAGCATAAAATAGCAGGGCCAGGCGAGCTGTCCGGTTAGGATCGTATTCAATCGCCGCGACCCTGGCCGGGATATTTCGCTTATCACGCTTGAAATCCAAAATTCGGATATAACGGCGATTCCCACCGCCACGATGGCGTACTGTGATGCGGCCAGTGGTATCGCGGCCACCATGTCCACGCGGATGAATGATCAGGCTGCGCTCAGGAGTGGACTTGGTAATCTCTTCGAACGTGTATCCGGTCATCCCCCGCTGGCCGGGCGTCGTGGGTTTATACTTTTTGACAGCCATTACTTCACCCCTTCAAGAAAATCGAGGGTGCTTCCCTCGGCCAGAGTAACAATCGCCTTCTTGAAACCAGCCGCCCGAATCATCAGGCGCCGGTTGCGGCGACGGCTGCGTTTACCAGCCGTATTCATAATATTGACGCGCGTGACCTTTACGTCGAACAATGTTTCAACCGCGTCCTTCACCAAAGTTCGGGTAGCCTCGGATGCGACCTCGAATGAATATTGGCGAAGTTTGCCAGTCTGATAGTTCGACTTCTCAGTGACAAGCGGGCGGCGAAGTACATCATAAATCGTTATCATGCTGCCCTCCTACACCAGAAAAGACTTCAAAACGTCCAATGCCTTGAGCGGCATGACGACTTTATCGTAACCAAGCAGGTCCCGGATATTCAGATAACTAGCCATCAGCAACCTGGCATCCGGGAGATTATTGCTTGAGCGGGCTACCACATCGTACTCGGCGCCTTTCTCGGCGACCAGGATCAGGACAGACGCATCGCCAACCAGAACATTCAGAGCCTGCGCCATCAGGCGGGTCTTCGGCTCGGGCAGCACCAATTCATCCACTACCACCAAGCCAGACTCAGCCGCCTTGGCCGTCAATGCCGAACGCAGCGCAGCGCGACGCATTTTCAGCGGCATATGCTGCGTATATTTGCGAGGGCGGGGCGTATGGATCCTGCCACCATGGACCCACTGCGGAGCGCGGGTGGACCCCTGGCGGGCGCGACCGGTGCCCTTCTGTTTCCACGGCTTTTTACCACCCCCGGAGACCTCGCTGCGGGTCTTGGTTTTGGATGTACCCAGGCGGGCATTTGCCATTTGCTGAATATAGGCCTGGTGCATCAAATCTACGTTTACCGGAGCCTCAAAGATCTCGGCCGGAAGTTCAACCGTCTTGACCTTTTCGCCCTTCATGTTGAGAACGTCTACTTTCATGGTACCTATGCTCCCATCATCCGCGCTATTGCTTGCGCGCTTCCTGAACCACAACCAGGCCGCCTTTGGACCCGGGGATGGCACCCGTAACGCCGAGCAGGTTGCGCTCCGCGTCCACCAGGACGACCTTCAGGCCCTGGGCGGTCACGCGTTCGTGACCCAGGTGACCAGGGCGGCGTGAGCCCTTGTAAACACGACCAGGGGTCGTCGTCGCACCGTTCGAGCCGGGGGCGCGCAGACGGTCCGAGGCGCCATGCGTCTTCGGTCCACCGGCGAAATGGTAGCGCTTGACCACACCGGCAAAACCTTTGCCTTTGCTGGTGCCTACCACGTCCACACGTTCGCCGACACCGAAGACCTCGACCGTGAGCTTGTCACCGACCTCGTATTCAGCATCCTTGATGCGAAACTCGCGCAAAAAACGCAGAGGCGGCAATTCGTTTTTCTTGAGATGGCCCAGTTCGCCTGAAGTCAGACGCTTGGGTTTTGACTCTTGGAATCCGAGTTGCACCGCTGCGTAGCCTTCCTTCTCGGGAAGGCGTACCTGCGTTACATAGCAAGGCCCAGCTTCAATCAGAGTTACCGGCAAAGCAGCACCGTTCTCATCGAAGATCTGGGTCATGCCGATCTTCTTGCCAATCAGCCCTTTCAACATGCTCGGTTTTCTCCTTCTAAAGATTTTTCGAGACTGTCAGCCGGGCTTGGCTGCATCATCTCGGTCACAGCACAGTCAATCGGCCTGCCGCGGCACACAGGGTTGTGGGGCCTACGAACAGAACCGTTCTTGCGCTGCCTATTCAGTCTAACTGGTCGGACCAGTCTTTTTGTCCGACTAGTACGACCAGTTTGACGAAATAACAAATTTAGATTTTAATCTCGATATCCACACCCGCTGGCAGGTTGAGGCGCATCAGCATATCAATCGTCTTGGAATCTGGATCAAGTACATCAATCAGACGGTTGTGCGTGCGAATTTCAAAATGCTCGTGTGAGTCTTTGTCAATGAAAGTCGAGCGTCGTATTGTAAACCGTTCTATCTTGGTTGGCAAGGGTACCGGGCCAACTACATGGGCACCAGAGCGCTCGGCTGTTTCGACAATCCGCTTGGCAGACTGGTCGAGGACACGATGATCATATGCCTTAAGGCGGATACGGATCTTTTGTTTCGTCATATCAATACCTATTCGATGATTTTTGTAATGACGCCAGCGCCGACGGTCAGGCCGCCTTCGCGGATGGCGAACTTGGAGCCTTGTTCGAGGGCCACAGGCACAATCAAG
>JADGQD010000107.1 GCA_017882065.1 Anaerolineales bacterium
CCACTGACCAGCGTGTACTATTTGACAAAATTGTGGAGGGGATGGTTTACGTGGCCGAGGCAGACTACGGCTGGTTGTTGTTGCGCGACGAGCGCAGCCGGACTTTTGTGCTGACGGCGCACCGCAACCTGCCCGATGTTTGGGCTAAAAAACTGGGTCAACCTCTAGACGATGGTGTCAGTTCGCTTGTATCGCTCTCCGGTGAAACCTTCGCCATTAATGGCGAGCCGCTCAAACGATTCAAGGCGGCCTCGCTGGGGAATTCTGTAGTGGTTGTACCGATCAAGATCCAGCAGGAAGTCATTGGCTTACTGGTCATCGTCCGCAAGGCTGACGTTGTTTTTGAGCACAATATGCAAACGTTGCTGGAGGCGGTGGCTGATTACGCCTCAGTCTCTCTTGTCAATGCGCGCCTTTTCCGCACCCTGCAAGAGAGTGCTGATGCGGCCCAGACAAGAGAAAAGTCGAAGTCTGAACAACTCCAGGCATTGCGGCAGGAGCTTCAATCCCTTATCCAACTAGTGACCTATCCCATTGATTTGTTGCTTACTGGTAAAATAGGAACGTTGACGGACGAACAGCAACAGGCTTTGAAGTCAACACAATCGGCGTTGCAGCGTACTTTGCAACTGGTTACAGCGGAGCAGCCCTCCCAGCCGCTTGCAATGCTGAATAATAGATAACGGTTGGTATATGCCAAAATCTGATTTGGTTCTACTGGCGCTTGATGATGAGCAAATCCTTCAACTATTTGACCGGGCGTTAACCGCGGTTTCGTATCACGTTGCCATCGCGCGGGATCTCGCTACGCTTAATAAGTCCTTGCAGGAATCCTCGCCGGCCCTGGTGATCATCAGTCAAAATTTCAATGGGGGAGATGAGTTGGAAATCGCCGCCGGGATGTTGGAACGTTTTCCGACCATGCCAGTTTTGCTCTTACTCCTGCAGGATTCCCCTGAGATTGTTAAAAAAGCAATCCATGTAGGCGTAAGTGACTGTCTATATGCTCCTCTGCATATCGAAGAAATCATGAAGACCGTGGAGAATAGCATCAAACGCTCTGACCGGATCGGTGATTGGACCCGGCGCGAGGTCAATCGCACGACAGCCACGCTCCAGCGGCGCGTGGATGAGCTGCAAAAACTCGATACCGTTTTTGAGCATATCGAGGACGGGGTCATCATCCTTGACGAAAAGTCGAATCTCCTGTTGATTAATCCAGCGGCGCGCAGGGATTTCGGTCTCTGGCAGGATGACACGGTGAAAGGAAAACCGGTCAGCGAAGTGCTGCCTCATCCGGATTTAAAAATTCTTTTGAGCGAAAGCATAAAAAACGCCATGCCACATAATGAAATCACTTTTGAAGATGGGCGTGTCCTTTCGGCTCAATGCACACCCATCCCGCTGATTGGTGTGGCGATTACCATGCAGGATATTACCTATCTCAAGCAAATTGACCGCTTGAAGAACGAATTTGTTAATACCGTCTCCCACGATTTGCGTTCCCCGCTGACAGCCATCCTCGGCTATGTGGGTTTGCTTGACCGGGTTGGACCGGTCAATGATCAACAGCGCGAATTCATCCATCGTGTCCAGAACAGTGTGCAGAGCGTCACCTCACTGGTCAATGACCTGCTTGAACTGGGCCGGATCGAAGCCGGATTTGATACCCAGAAGGAAGTAGTACCTCTGGAGGAGATTATCCGTAATTCGCTGGAAACCCTCGGCGGCCAGATTTCTGATAAAAAAATGAATCTCCATCTCAATTTTCCAATGGATATTCCCCCGATGCGCGGCAACCCGATTCGTTTGCGCCAGATGCTGGATAACCTGATTGGGAATGCGATTAAATACACTCCGGAAGGCGGCGATATTACCATTGACGTGGAAGCGCAAAACGATCAAGTCATTTTGCGCCTCTCGGACACTGGTCCCGGCATTCCACCTGCCGACCAACCCCATATATTCGAGAAATTCTATCGTGCCAGCAATGTTCCAAAAGGGGTGGGGGGCTCCGGGCTGGGCCTGGCGATTGTCAAATCCATTGTAGACAACCATCAGGGCCGCATTTGGGTTGAATCCTTGGTCGGGCAGGGGTCAGCTTTTACGGTGGTTTTACCGCTCTATAAGCAGGCAGTAGCGAAACCGGCCTAGAAGCGCTTCTCAATTCAAAAACGCAGAGGGTTCCGTCTCTGCGTTTTTTTGTTACAGGGTGCTGCGTAAACATTAGAACCAAAATCATCGTTTATTCCTTACTTTTTGGCCGCGTCAGTTCAGATATTTCTGCAAGAAGCAGTAAAAACAGCCTCCGCAGATGGAGCTATCTGCGGAGGCGTTCGCCAAAGGAGGAGACAGTGACAAGCAAGATTGGAGGTTTTATGCCTCCGTCTCCAACCACTATCATAGTACACTTGTCTGACAGGGGCTAGAGCGGAAAGTCATGCTTAATTCGTGATTAACTTCACAATTGAACCTGACTATGCAGGAAAGAACGGATTGCTGCAATGGCCTCTTCAGAGTCGTGATAGCTTATTACAGAAATAGTCGGATGCGAGTTCCCGGACAACATCTTCGAGATGGGCTGCCCCTCACGATAAACGCACAGGACCGGCTTACCGAGATTCAGCGCGTACGCGACCTCGTACCCGACTCCGTGCGAGGGTGTGCTGACTTCAGCCACCAGCGCCTCACAGGTGCGGATCCAGGCCGTATCTCGCTCGTAGATTTCGCGCGGGGGTACCTGCCCTTCGAACACTTTCACTTTCGAATCGGCCAGGTGTGCGGTTGGGACCTCGTGACCATCGGACAACAAGGCGGAGGTGATGGCACGATAGATAGATTCAAAATCCCGCCCGCCTGTAATGGAACAGGCGAAGTAGATGTTCATTGTTTCTCGGAGAGACTGGCATGAAGGTCGGATTGGGGCATGGGGGCTACACCTCTTTTTCAGGTGGCAGGGGGAGCCGCGCGCTCTCCAGCAGCGACTCGGACCCGGGTAACTGCCCGCTCAGGCGGGAGAGGGAACGTTCCAGTTTTTCGCCGCGCAAGCTGAAGGTCACATCGCCGCGGGTGCGTTCGATAATGGCGCGGATAACGTCAGTCTGGCGGCGCAGTCCGTTGGTGATTGCGTCGGGATAGTCCATAGTCACCAGGATGGCAAAGATATCATCCATGTAACCAAGCAGGCGTTCGGCTTCGGCGGAGTCATCCTGGCGGAGCGTATCCAGACAGCGGCGGCGCATTTCGCCCACCGACTCAGCCAGCCCGTTCAGGTAAGTATTGGGCGGCAGGTTGAGTTCTTCGGGTGTGGGCAGGGCTTGATGGCGGATGAGGGCGCAGGTGATGCTGGCCTCGGCAAATTCTTTCAAGGAATCCTGCGTGTACCCGGCATAGTAGAAAGCGGGATAATCAGCCAGGTCGGTTCGCAGGGCGTCGGCAAGTTGACGGGCTTCATCCAAGTGAGCCTGCATTACGTCCGTTTCGTTGCGGTGGACAGCGCGGATGGACAGGGCGCAGGCGCGTGTAAGCGCCCGTGCCTGCCCCAGGGCGTTGTCGCGGGTGGCGGTCTGCGCATCGAAGGTCTGGCGAATTTGTTCGGCAATCTTTTCGAGTTTTTGCATGGATTTTTCCTGTAAGTTTCTATCCTAAAATTGCTCTCGCCGCCGTCCCTGGCGAAGCACATCGTACCCGCAGGGTATCCCCGAAGGGGGCGGCGGCGGAGACGCCGCCTGGAGAATAATTTCCAAGTGATCGGACGCGGACGAATGTTGACGTCCGCGTCCGTTTTGGTTACTTTTTCGGTTCTTGAGGCGGTTCTTGAGGCGGTTCTTGTGGTGGTTCTTTAGGCGGTTCCGGCGGGTGAAAGGGTTTGAAGAGCGAATCGGCCAGCGACGGGCCGCCAACGGGAATGTTGATGGTTCCAAAGGTGGCCTGATAGCGCGCCAGGTTTTCGTTGAGCGCCTGGGCGAATAACTTCAGCGCTACCGGTGACATGACCACACGGGCGGTCACGGTCGCTTTTGTATCGCCGGGCAGGAGCCGCGCAAAATCCAACACGAACTCCGCCGGGGCATGAGCGATGCGCGCCAGGTTGGCGTAGACCGGATGCAGGTCCGGCGGGATTTCGATCTGGAAGGCGGTCTGTGGTTTGGGAGGGGGGAGTGCCACTTGGGTCTCGCTTTCGGATTAGAAGGGGATATCCTCGGATTCGGCCGGGGCTGCACCATCCTCCGCGGCGGGTGCGCTGCCCGCGCCGCTGCTTTCCGTCTCGGCACGTGAACTCAGGAAACGCACAGTCTGGGCAGAGACTTCAAAGGAGGCGCGGGAGGTTCCGTCCTGGGCCTGCCAGATGCGCGGCCCGCCGGTGACGGGGTCGGCGGTCAGGCGGCCTTCGACGAGCACTTTCGAACCTTTTTTAAGATATTGATTGCAGGTCTCGCCCGTTTTGCCCCAGGCCGAGACGCGGAACCAGATGGTCTCCTTGACCGTTTCGCCGTTATTGTTGGTGTACTGGCGGTTGGTGGCCACCGAGAAGGATGTGACGGCCTGGCCGGAGGGGGTGTAACGCATTTCCGGATCGCGGCCTACGTTACCTACGATGATAATGGTTTGGTACATGGGGAATCTCCTCTTGAGGGTATAGGACCCGCCGCAGCGCGGCGGGGACAGTGTGACAGGTCAATTTTACATCACATTTCCCAGGTCAACAGCGGGATTTCCATTTCCTGTGGGGTCAGCCCGCCGTGGTGGCCATAGTATCTCTGCTCATGCTTGTCTTTTTCGTACCACCAGACCGACTCATAGCGGTAGGGCAGGAGCACCAGGTCACCGGCGCGGGCACAGAATTTGGGGGACAGCCGCGGGCCGAACCAGCCCTCGGACATTAGATCCGCCACCTTCCGGACCTCAGCCCGGCCTTCCAGCCGCGGAGTGAGAAACGCCTGGGCCTCGTCCACCAACCCGGCCTGGATGTACAGGAAAAAGTCGCGCGCCGACCCGCCCGGGACGAGCAGTTCGCCCCGGCGGTTGGTCTTCAGGAATTTTTCGATGCCTGCAAAACGCGGGTCGCGGTTGAGATAGACGGTGGTGTGTGGGTCGGTCTCAGACTGGCCGTGGTCGGCGGTCAGCAGGAACAGGATCTTCCTGTGGCTGCCGGCCAGCGCTTTCAGGAAGATATTCTCCATGGTCATCAGAAAGACCTGGATCTCGGCGGTGGTTTGGGGAGAATCGGGTCCGTACTCGTGGCTGATGGCGTCCAGCTTTTCGTTGTACAGAACAAAATAGGACGGCGGCGTGGATTTGGCCAGCGCGTCTGCCAGGTTGATCAGCGCCTCGGGCAGGGTCTTATAGCCGATGGATCTGGCTCCGGAGAAGATTACATCCCCGAAAGAGGAGGGGGTGTACTCGCGGTGCTGGAAGATGGAGCTGGTCACGCCTTGCTTCTTGAGCGACTGGTAGAGCGTGGTTGTCGGGAAGAGATGGCGCGGCTTTGCCCCGACAGATTTGAGCGTATCGCGCTGGAACGTGCCGGCAAAGGAAAAGAGCAGGGGAGCGATGATCGCGTCGAGCGCAGGCTCATAGTAAATCCACTCGAAAATGCCATGCTCGCCGACCGGCATGCCAGTGTGGAGAGTGGTGATGTGGGCGGCAGTGGTGGACGGGAATTGGGCGGTCAGTTTTTCCACCTGCCCGAGCCGGGCAACGGTTTTCAGGAAGGGAGCATCCTGGAATTTTTCGAAGAATCGCCAGCCGAAACCGTCGATCAGGAACAGGACGACCGCGTCATATTTTTGAGGAGCGGTCAACAGGTCCGTGATGCGCTGCGGGAGGGAGGCGAAGCCCCCGGAGTCGTAGCGGGGTTTGACGAAGCCGGTGTTCATCATATAGTCAGCACCACGATCCCGGCGATAGTCAACAGGGACCCAATGGCGGCCTTCCAGGTGAGCGGCTCGGCGCCGAAAATGATGCCCATCAGCACACCGAAGAGCGGGGAGGTGAAGGCAATCGGCATGACCTTGGAAAGGGGGGCGCCGTTGATGGCGGCGTAGTAGCACAACATGCCGATCGAACCGGCGACGATCCCGCCGCCGATGACCATCATCAGGATGGCCTTCGTCCCGGCCTGCGGGAGGGTTTTCCACTGCGGGAAGGAGACCGCGCCCAGAATGACCAGCGCCACCGCCGTGCGGATAGTGATGCCCATTTGCGGAGAAAGCCCGCCCAGGTGCAGGCCTCGCTTTTCGAAGTAGCCGCCGATGCCCCAGGCCATGGCAGTCAGGAGTGCGAGGATTTGAGGATTCATAATGTTCCTTTTCAGCTTGAAGTTGATTAGCTTGCAACCAATTTTACTCTACTCTTTTGGTGGTTCATGTGAGCGGAGAGCAGAGAACAGAGAGGTGAGAGCGGGAGAGTACCGGGACATTCCGCCGGAACCTTCGGCCGGGAGGATGTCGTCGCACACCTGCCCTGGCGGGGAGGATGTGCCCTTTTCCTGACCATCTGACACTTTTGTACAAGCCAACTCCTTGCCGCGGGTGCCGGGGGATGTGCCGGGGGAAGTGCCGGGGGATGAATCCCCCGGCTGAGGCCCTGAAAGCCGCCTGAAGGCGGCTCTTCGACGACTCACGTCGTCGAAACAACCGCCCCGCGGGGGTGCTTCGCAAATGGCGGCTCTTCGACGACTCATGTCGTCGAAACAACCGATGGCGGCTGGACGCCGCCTCGGTTAGCGACGCCGCCTCGGTTAGCGACGCCGCCTCGGTTAGTGACGCCGCCTCGATCGAAAACAAATCGTTTTTGGTGCAAAAATCGGTCAAAATGCGCAAATCAAATGGCTCGAAATTGATTGAATTTTGGTTCATATTCTTACCCTGAGTTATGAATTTGCATATTTTCATTCAAAAAACACCGTAGTGACGGCTTCAACCGTTCATTTGACTGGAAAAAGCGACTAAAGTGGCAACTACACGGTCTCCCTGCCATCATAAACAGGTCTTGGGGGAGGTTAACCCGAATTGTCAAAACAATTCGAAACAAATGCCCCCCAGGGTCCCCCCATTTCAAAAATCAGAAATGGGGGGACGAAGACGTCTGACAGTTTTGTGCAAGCCAACT
>JADGQD010000108.1 GCA_017882065.1 Anaerolineales bacterium
GCGGCTTTCATGCCTTCGATGATGACCTCGCCGGTGGTCTCGGAGAGAGCCGCAAAGATACCGCCGCTGTGGAACCAGCGCACGCCGCCGGAGAAGATCTTGTTCCAGTCGAAGTCGCCGGGTTTGAGTTGCGCCGCCGCCTCGTTCGAGCGGTTGTAAAAGACGACCGGGGCGCGCATGCCGAAGCCGCGGTCGCTGTAAATGGTGGCCATATTGGGGCCATTCACCCCATTGTGTTTGTAATACTTATAAAACGGCTGGATGCCCATGGCAAGCACCCGCTCGGCGATCAGATCGCCGATGGGATATTCCACCATCGCTGAGACCATGCCTGTCCGCATGCGAAAGCAATTAGCCAGGTTGGCAGCCACGTTATATTCACCACCGCTGGGATGCACCTGCCACTCAGTGGCTTTGCCGAAAGGAATAATTCCCGAATCGACGCGATGGTTCAGGGCGCCGAGGGAGAGGAAGTCCAGTGCGCCGTTGGGAAGGATGTTGAGGCCGTATTTCATAGTTACTCCTTATTCCAAGTGTCGTTGTGACGAAGCAATCTCCACAGCTTGCGAGGGATTGCTTCGTCGGGTTTCGATACGGCAGAAAAGCACTGCCGACTCAACCCTCCTCGCAATGACACTGCTAATTCCACTCCGTGTGGAAAGTGCCCTCGCGGTCGATCCGCCGGTAGGTGTGGGCGCCGAAATAGTCGCGCTGGGCCTGGGTCAGGTTGGCAGGTAGACGTTCGCTGCGGTAGGCGTCGAAGTAGGCCAGCGAGGCTCCCAGCGCCAGCACCGGGATGCCCATCCCGACTGCTGCCTGTATGACATAACGCCAGGACTCCTGGCGGCTTTCCACCGCACCCCGAAAAGACTCGTCCAGCAGCAGGTTGACCAGGACCGGGTCACGATGATAGGCGGACATAATATCACTCAGCAGGTCGGCGCGGATGATGCAGCCCGCCCGCCAGATTTTGACGATCTCGCCCAGGTTCAGGTTGTATTTGTATTCGTTGGATGCAATCTTGAGCATCCCCAACCCCTGGGCATAAGATGTTATTTTGCTGGCATATAGAGCATCGCGTGCGGCGTCAATCAGCCGCAGATGGTCACCTTCGTATTCCGGCTTTGGGCCGCGGATGATCTTGCTGGCCGCCACGCGCTGCGACTTCAGGCTGGAGATGATGCGGCTCTCCACAGCGGCGTTGATGGTCGGGATGGGCGCGCCTACGTCCAGGGCGTTCTGGCTGGTCCATTTGCCCGTCCCCTTTTGTGCGGCTTCATCCAGGATGGCATCCACCAACGGCGCACCAGTTTCGGGGTCCGTATGCCGCAAAATGTCCGCCGTGATTTCGATGAGATACGATTTCAGTTCGCCAGCGTTCCATTCGGCAAACAAATCTGCCAGTTCGGCGGCGTTCAACCCCACTCCACGGTGCAGGATGTCATAGATTTCGGCAATCAATTGCATATCGCCGTATTCGATGCCGTTGTGCACCATCTTGACGTAATGCCCGGCGCCGCGCGGCCCCATGTATTCCACGCAGGGCTGGCCATCTTCGGCTTTGGCGGCAATGGCGCGGAAAATGGGTGCGATGGCCTCCCAGGCTTCGGATTGTCCGCCCGGCATAATTGCCGGGCCCCAGAGTGCGCCCTCTTCTCCACCCGAAACGCCGGTGCCGATGAAGTTGAAGCCCTCGGCTTCGAGCGCAAGGTTGCGGCGTTCGGTGTCCAGGAAGAACGAGTTGCCGCCGTCCATCAGGATGTCACCCGGCTCCAGGTGCGGCTTGAGGTGGGCGATGGCGCTGTCGACCGGCGCGCCGGCGGGGACCATCATCAGGATGCGGCGCGGCTTCTCCAGTGCGGCCATCAGCGCAGCGGGTGAGTCAACACCAATGATGTTTTTACCTGCGCCGGGGCCTTTGAGGAAGGCCTTGGTTTTAGCGGCGTCCAGGTCGTAGCCGGCCACCGGGAAACCGTTGCGTTCCATGTTGAGGGCCAGGTTGTGGCCCATCACACCCAGGCCAACGATGCCAATTTTATATTTCATAATTTCTCCAGTGTTGATGCCGTAGACTTTAGTCGTTCAGAGAAAGAGCGATTAACCCTAAAAGGTGCTTCGCGAAGTCGCTACTACTATCTATTATTTCTCACTCGATAAAGCATCTCTCCGGCCTTGGGGACGTAGAGAATGCCTTCGTCCTCGCGGTCTTTCCATTCATCTACTTTTACCTTTGCCGGGTCGAGGTAGCCCAGGTTCAGGCGGGCGCAGTCTTCGGCGGAAATCTTGCTTGACAGGGTGACGCGCACGTTGGGTTTTTCGATGCCTCTGTCCATCACGCCGGAGCCGCACAAATGGGTACTGTGCGCCAGCACACCGAGCGGGAGGTGCTTGAAACGTTCCCAATCCTGCAAAAAATAGGGCAGGATGTGATAGCCGATCTCGTAGATGTACTTGCCGTGCACGTGGCTGACGACCTCCAGGTGCGGGGCGTAGATGACCACCTCGCCGCCAACGGCCACCGCCGGTTCGAGTTTGTACATGGCTTTGGCGGCGGTCCACAGTTCGTCGTACATCGGCGGGGCGCAGGACAGCACCCGCTGGTAGGGCCGGTCATTCCAGATGACATTCCGCTTAGAGGACAGGTCCGCTGCTGCGCTCCAGGCCTCGTACAGGTCGCCGATGAACATCCCGGCCAGGGTGTGGCCATCTACTGTTAGTGCGGCCAGCGTGACCGGGGTCCGGAGCCGTTTCGCCGCGGCGTGTATCATTGTCCGAACGGGCGTGTTTTTGAGGCCGATCGTCCCGACCACACCTGCCAGCGCGCCCAGCCAGTGGGTGGCGTTAATCATGTCCGGGCCGGAGATGCCCGGGAAGAGGTACTTGGCCCCGCCTGAAAAGCCGGCCACTTCATGCGGGAAGGTCGGACCGAGGATGAGGATGTGGTCGGCCTCCAGCGCGGCCCTGTTGATGCGGATGTCCACGCGCTCCGGCAGGGATGGGTGCCAGCGCTCCCCGGTGATGGCCTTGATCTCGTCCGCTTCCATTGCACCGATGGTCGCCAGCGCGGACGGGTCGTCCCAGGCGTGGTTGAGCAGACCGACGTCCTTGAAGGTGGTTGCGCGTTCATCTACTGTGATGCCAACCAGTTTGTTCAGGTTCTCCTCGCTCAGCGGCGGATGCGTGCCGAGGGCAACCATGAAATCGAGTTTTTTAGTATCGTGCAGAATCTCAACGAGCGCGCGAAAGAGAAATGGCAGCGGCAGTGAACGCGTATGGTCGGGGATCAGCACCAATATTTTCTGCCCAGTGAACTTTCCGGCGAGACCTTTTTCAAGTGTCGCGCGGATAGTTTCAGGAGAGAGCAACCCGGAGGTGGCAATTGAGTGAGCAGAAAGGTCGTCCATAGTCAAATCGTCAAACGCCGCTGAAGGCAGAGAACCCGCCATCCACCGGCACAACGATGCCGGTCACAAAGGCTGAGGCGGGGGAAAGCAGCCAGAAAACGGTACCCAGCAAATCATCCGGCGTGCCGAAGCGTCCCAGCGGGGTGTGTTTGATGATGGATTGGCCGCGCGGCGTCAATTCGCCGTTCTCTTTGTCGGTCAGCAGGAAACGGTTCTGTTCGGTCAGGAAGAATCCGGGGGCAATCGCATTGACGCGGATGTCCGGCGAATATTCCTGCGCCATGTGAACAGCCAGCCACTGAGTGAGGTTACTCACACCTGCCTTGGCGGCGGAATAAGCGGCAATGCGGGTCAGCGGGCGGAAGGCGTTCATGGAGGAGATGTTCAGGATAACGCCGCTTTTTTGCCCTGCCATCAATTTGCCAAACACTTGCGAAGGCAAAATTGTGCCCATCAGGTTCAAATCGAAGACCCAACGCAGGGCATCAGCGGGCAGGTCGAAGAAAGTCTGTTCCGGGTTGGTGGTGGCCGCTGGTTTGTTGCCACCCGCGCCGTTGATGAGGATGTCCACCTGACCGAACTTTGCCAGCACTTCCTGCGCCGCGGCTTCTAAGCTTTCTTTCTCCAGCACGTTGCAAGCCAAACCGATGGAGTCCGCGCCGCTGGAGCGAATGTCCGCGGCCAGGGATTCGGCAGCCTCAGCGTTCAGGTCCAGCACGGCGACCTTCGCTCCGGCCGCGGCCAGCGCCCGGCATAAGGCCGCGCACAGCACGCCCGCCCCGCCGGTCACGACAGCGCTCCTGCCGGAAATGTTATAGAGTTCGGAAATAAATGGTGTGTCCATGATTACTCCAGGCTCAAAAACGGCTTCAGGTGCCTGATGAAATGCTTTTCCAGGTTGGAGGCATAGGCTTCCGGATTGGCATTCAACGCGGCCATAAAACGGTCATGGAAACGCTTTTGCCCGGTGGCAGTTTTCTCGGTCAACACCGAGCCGAAGGTGACATGCAGGATCTCGCGGGCATCGAACTGGTCGAGCAGTCCGGGCCAGTCGGTGACCGCCTCGGGCAGCGGCGCGCACCCAAGCTGTGCAGAGACGTGGTAGCTGGCCTTATCGGTTTCATAGCGCTGGCGGGCAAAGATGTAAATCTCGCGGAAGAAGGCAACATCGAGTGCAGCGATCGTGCGCAGGGCTTCGAGATAGCTGGTACCTGCGGTCTTCAGGTGTACCAGGCCGCGTGTCTGGCGCATGGCTGCCGGGTAGATGCTGAACTTGTCCGAGCCGGAATGCAGGCTGAGTTTGTAAGGTCCAAACTGGCGGGCGATGGCGGCATGCCCGGCCAGGTCGGTTTCGAAGGCAGCCACATCGCCGATGTAGTCCACGCCCTTTTCAAAGCGGCCCACATAGCGCGGCGCAAGGCTGATCCAATTCACACCCAACCGTTTCAACTCTCTGGAGATGTACAGGTGCTCAGCGTGTGAGGTGGGCTGGTCGGTCTCGTCCACTGAAACTTCCAACTCGAAGGGGCGCGCCCCGGCGGCTTTGACCAGGTGGTGATACATGGATGCCACGTGCGCGACGGCCTTGCCGTACTTGACGACGGCTTTAAGCAGCGTCGCCTCGCCGAATGTCAGCCACAGCCCCTCGATATCGAAGCCCTTGCCAAGCAGGCCGCTGGCACGCGGCTGGAGGTTGGCGGGCAGTCTTTCGGCCAGTTCACGCAGTTCGTCCAGGCTGGCAGTCTCAGCGGTGTTATCCACGTGGGCGCCGGGGTCAATGGTGAAAAAAGTATAACCAGCTGCCAGGCAGGCGTCGATATCCGCCGGAGTTTTTAGATGATCTGCGTCCGCACCGAAGCCGTTCTGCCAGCTTTCCTGGAAAATGCCCCAGGTGGCGTCATCCATCACCTGCTGCGGCGTACGCCCGGTGCGGGTCATCTCGCGGATGGACTGCTGAGCGAAGATGGGCGCGATTTTTTCACCCGCGGTGCGGACGGCGCGCACATGGCCGGGGGTCGCCAGGCCAACCCGGTCGCCCATCCCGGCTGAGGTGCGCAGGCCCAAAAGACCAGGCTGCAACCAATCGAGCCGGGCGCGCAGAGCGGCGGCATTTTGCGGATTGCACGGACCGATCAGCAGGGTCTTCCTGGCTAGTTCGGAGCATTCACCCTCGAAGCCCGCCAGTGTGGTAGTCCCGGTTCCAGCACGGGGCGCGGCAGGGTCAGCCAGCACAACCAGTTGCAATCCGGAAGTGGTTTGCGCCAGAGCGTATTCCATGCCATGCTGGTTAACCAGCGAGCGGGGGAAAATATTGAGGTTTGACAAAGACAAGATGGAATGGGCTGGACTCATGATTTTCTCGTGGTAGTCCCGGTTCCAGCGGGGTAGTCCCGGTTTCCGCGTGGTAGTCCCGGTTCCAGCACGGGAGACGGGGCACGGGGCGATGAGGCTGCGGGCAGGGCGGTCGTTTCCCGGACCAGGAGCCTGCCTTTCAACATCCGGACCTGGGACTGCACCGACGAGTCCTCGGCGGGCGGTGTATTGAGCAATTCCAGGACCAGGCGGGCGGCTTCGGCCCCGATGAAGCGTTTGGGCTGGTCGAATGTGGTCAGCGGCGGATTGGTGAAAGCCGAGAACACGATGTTATCAAAACCGGTGACAGAGAACTCATTCGGAACCTGGATGCCGGCCTGCTGCAACCCTTTCAGAACACCGATGGCCAGCATGTCGTTGAAGCAGACCAACGCGCTGGGGCGGACGCTCAGGGCGAGGAAATGCTCCAGTCCGGCGAGGCCGTCCTCGGGTCCGCCGCCGGAGACTTCGTGAATGTGTTCAGGAGGAACTACCAGCCCGGCCGTGTCCATTTCCTGCTGGAATCCGGTCAAACGGTCTAGGGTGGTGCGGCCAGAGGAAGAGTTGCCGAGGTAGGCAATCCTCCGGTGTCCCAGGTCAAGAAGATGACGGGTAATTTGGCGGCTGCCGTCCACATCATCGTGGTAAATGGAATAACGGTAATCTTCGGCGGCCTGGTTATTGACCACAACAATCGGGACGCCGTACGCAAGAAATTGGCGGCGTTGCTCTGCTTTGAAGGAGGCGGAACAGATGATGACCCCGTCCACGCGGTGCTCGCTCATGGCCTGGACGATAGCCTGCTCTCGTTCCGGGTCGCGTTGCGAGGCGGCCATGAACAGGCTGTAGCCGCTTTTCTGAGCCACTTCTTCGATGCCCTGCAAAATTTCACTAAAGAATGGGTCCTCCACGCTGCTGACGATGACCCCCAATGCCTGCGAGCGGTTGGTCTTCAGGCTGCGGGCGGCAGCACTGGGGAAGTAGCCCAGTTCGAGTGCGGTCTGGCGGATGCGTTCCGCGGTATTTTTGGCAATCAACGGACTGCCATGCAGTGCCCGCGAAACAGTGGAATGCGAGACATCCGTCTGTTTTGCAATATCCTTGATTGTGACCGGCATCTCGCTCCTTTACCCTGGCGGGGATTCGTGCACACGTGTGCATTACCTGTTCTTAGTTTACTCATTATAATGGTTAAAGTCAATAGTTATGAAAGAATACTTGCATTAATTTTGAAAATGTTGTATCATTTGCAAAAGTAGGAAATATTTCGAAACAAATGGAATTGTAAGTTCCCTCCCGTGCTAGAACCGGGACTACCGTGGAATAGTTCATCAT
>JADGQD010000109.1 GCA_017882065.1 Anaerolineales bacterium
GAATTCAAGCACGTCTCCTTCCGCTATCCCGGGGCTGAGGAAGATGTACTGCACGACATCACCTTCACCGCTCGGCCCGGGTATACCACGGCTTTCATCGGTCCAACCGGCGCCGGCAAATCGACGGTCGTCAACCTGATCCCGCGCTTCTACGACGTCACCGAGGGTTCCATCCTGGTGGATGGCGTGGACGTACGCAACGTGACCCAGCACGACCTGCGCACCCGAATCGGCTATGTGCCTCAGAAAAGCTCGCTCTTCTCCGGCACCATCGATAGCAACCTGCGCTATGCCGACGAGAACGCCCCTGAAGAGTTGCTGCAGGAGGCGGCCGATATTGCCCAGGCGACCGAATTTATCGATGCTAAACCGGAAAAGATGGAGGCGGCCATTTCCCAGGGCGGCGCGAACGTCTCTGGTGGGCAAAAGCAGCGCCTGTCGATCGCCCGCGCCCTGGTCAAGCAGGCCCCCATCAATATCTTCGATGACAGCTTCTCGGCGCTGGATTTCAAGACCGATTCGGCTCTGCGGCGGGCGCTGAAGGAGCACGCCGCTACCAGCACCCTGCTGCTCGTGACGCAGCGCATCGCCACCGTCAAGAATGCCGACCAGATCATCGTCATGGACGAGGGGCGCATCATTGGCAAAGGCACGCACCAGCAACTGATGAAAACCTGTGAGACTTACAAAGAAATCGCCTTATCGCAGCTGAGCCTAGAGGAGTTATCATGAGCACGCCAAACAGCAACACGCAATCACAGCCAAGGTCGGGCGGATTTGGACCGGGCATGATGGGCGGGCGGCAGCGCGGCGGCTTTGGCGGCGGGCACGGTGGCCCCGGGGCAATGATGCCGGGCGAGAAAGCACGTGATTTCCGCGGCACTATGACCAAGCTCATCCAGTACCTGCGGGTGTACCGCATTTCGATCCTATTGGTGCTGTTTATCGCTGCCCTCTCGACCGTGTTCACCATCGTCGGCCCCAAGATCCTGGGGCAGGCCACCACCTTACTGTTTGATGGAGTCATGGCCCAGCTGGCCGGTACCGGCAGCGTCGACTTCAACTCCATCGGCAACATCATCCTGACCGTAGCGGCACTGTATTTGGTTGCATCCGTATTCAGTTACGCCCAGGGCTGGATTATGTCTGGCATCTCGATGAAGGTTACCTACAAGTTCCGCAAAGATATTTCGGAAAAGATCAATCGCATGCCGCTGCGCTACTTCGACGGCACTAACCACGGTGAGGTGCTCTCGCGCATCACCAATGATGTCGACACGGTTAACCAGACCCTCAACCAGAGCCTGTCGCAGATCGTCACCTCGGTCATTTCAGTGCTCGGCGTGATGGTGATGATGCTTTCGATCTCGTGGGTAATGACCCTGGTGGCGCTGACCATCATCCCGCTTTCGATGGTGGTGGTCAGCCTGGTGGTGCGCCAGTCGCAGAAGTTCTTTAAACAGCAGCAGGATTACTTGGGGCACGTCAACGGGCACGTCGAGGAAATGTACGGCGGGCACATCGTAATGAAGGCCTTTAACGGCGAAGAAAAGAGCGTTCAACAGTTCGACCAGCTCAACGACACGCTCTATAACTCGGCCTGGAAGTCGCAGTTCCTCTCCGGTTTGATGATGCCGGTTATGACCTTCATTGGTAACCTGGGCTATGTGGCAGTGTGTATTTTGGGCGGCTACCTGGCGATCCAACAGGCCATCACCATCGGTGATATCCAGGCCTTCATCCAGTACGTGCGCAATTTCACCCAGCCCATCACACAGCTGGCTAACATCTCTAATGTCCTGCAGCAAACGGCAGCCGCAGCAGAGCGTGTGTTTGAGTTCCTGGGTGAGCCTGAGGAAGTGCCTGAAACCGCTAATGCGGTCGATCCAGTCGCAGTAGGCGATTGTGTAGAGTTCAAGGACGTGCATTTCGGCTACAGCCCGGATAAAATCATCATCAACGACTTCAGCGCCAACGCCGACTCCGGCGCCAAGATTGCCATCGTTGGACCGACCGGCGCCGGTAAGACCACCATGGTCAAGCTGCTGATGCGCTTCTACGACGTCAACAGCGGCGCTATTCTGATCGACGGCCATAACATCAAGGATTTCACCCGCCGCGACCTGCGCAAGATGTTCGGCATGGTCTTGCAGGATACCTGGTTGTTCAACGGCACGATCATGGAAAATATCCGCTACGGGCGGCCCGACGCCCGCGCCGCCGAGGTGATAGCTGCGGCAAAAGCCGCCCACCTGGATCACTTTGTGCGCGCTTTGCCGAACGGCTACAACTTTGTGTTGAACGAGGAATCCAGCAACATTTCACAAGGGCAAATGCAACTGCTGACTATCGCACGCGCCATCCTGGCCAATCCCAAGATGTTGATCCTGGACGAGGCTACCAGTTCGGTCGATACGCACACCGAGGTGCTGATCCAAAAAGCCATGGACCACCTGATGGCGCACCGCACCAGCTTCATCATCGCACACCGCCTGTCGACAATTCGTGACGCTGACTTGATCCTGGTCATGCGCGAGGGTGACATTGTCGAGCAGGGCAACCACGAGGAACTGCTGGCGCGCGGCGGCTTCTACGCCGAGCTGTATAACAGCCAGTTCGAGGTTGCGCAGACGGCGTAAAAGCGCGACCATAGGGTTGGGCAGCCGGATTTATTGTCCGGTTGCCCATATTAGAATACAAATTGGGGAGGTTCACATGGACATAAAACCGTATTCTGTCACTATCAGTCACCAGCTTGGCAGCGGAGGCGCCTACCTGGGAGAAAAACTGGCCGGCCGGCTGGGCATTCCTTTCCTTGACCGCGATATTCTTGAGGAAGTGGCCCGTCAGCTCAACCTGGCAGAAGCCGAGCTGGCGGACCGTGAGGAACGATTGAGCTCCTTCTGGCAAAACTTCACCCGTCTGGCGATTTTGACCGACCCGGCTTATGGCCTGGCAGCGCAGCGGTATCTACCCTCAGACAGCGATCTGTTCGACCTGGAATGCGCCACCATTCAGCGCATTGCCGAGAAAAGCTCGGCCGTCTTTCTGGGACGCTGCGGATATTATGTCCTGCGTAACCACCCACGCCGCGTCTGCATTCTGGTTACCGCCGAACAACCCGCCCGCATAAAGCGCTTGCACGAATTGTACAAACTATCGGAAGCGGAAACCTTGGACCTGATCAAGACCAATGACCAGGAACGTGCAAACTACATCCGCACCTTGACCAAACAGAACTGGCTCGATGCGCGTCACTACGACCTGTGCGTGAATTCCTCGGCGGTGGGGTGGGATGGCGCCGTGGACCTGGCTGAGAAATGTGCGCGAGCTAAACTGCAATTGCCGATCGGTTGACCCTTCAGATAAAGCTTAATCGGCCAACCTATGCCATTGGGACCATGGAAAACTAATTCTCCTATTTAGAAGCCAAAGGATGAAGTTTTTACATCCTACGGGTCTGATGACCGGCACGCGCCATATTTGGGGGTACGAGAACCTACATGTAAGGTAGGCTCTTTTCTTCGGTGCAATTCCGGTGCAATTCTATTTTGACCGGTGTTATAAGCTCATCAATACTTTGAGCGACTATTTCATCCAATTTCGAAATGCATCTCCACCATAAATATTGATAGTCGTGCTCGGACTGGCATGTCCAGCCTGTTTCTGCGCTTCTTTGATCGGTACACCGATCTCATTGAGTACAAGAGTAATCGCTGTATGGCGAAGATCATGATCTATAGCATTGAATTCTTACTGGAAAGTACATCCAAAGGCCACAACTTGGACCGTAACAGACTGCGGAGCGCTAAGCCGCTGCAATCCCTTTAGCAATGACCAACTGCTTTTTCCTGGATGCATTTTTGACGGTATTCAGGATGAGTCGTTTTAAAATCTCATGAAAAGAAATACCATACAAATCCAGAATAACTGACATAGCAACATCCAGCTCTTTCGGGCCGAGGGCGGGATTGCAGTTGGTATCAATAAAGAAATAGCGACCCGATTGGTCTAGGCGAATATCAAACTTGGCGTAGCCTGCCATTTTGGTAACATTAAAAGCTTTCTTGACATATTCCTTCAATAGGGGGTCTTCATATTCTTTGTAGTGTAAGGCGACATTGATATCGGAAAGCCATTGGTCTTCAAAGGTAAGGAATACGTATTTATTTTCGGAATGGGTAAAAACCTTTTCTGCCTGGTACACTTTCTTCTTTTTTTCCTGAAGAACGATAACGGTTAGCTCCCGTCCGCTAATGAATTCTTCAACTAGTACGGGCTGTTTGTAAGTCCGAATCAAGTATCTTATGCGTTTACGGAGCTGTTTTTCGTTTTCAGAAACAGCATCTTTGGTGATTTCTACCGACCCGTGAATGGCATTCAATTTTGAGATAAGGGGGAAGCGGATGACAGGGTCCAGGTAATCGTTCGGCGAATTGAAGAGCTGGTAATAAGGAACCGGAACACCGTTTTGTTGCAGAAGCTTTTTAATCACGAATTTATTCGTATCCAGAGATAAGCCCAGAATGTCAGCCCCGGTATAAGGGATGTCGAGAAGCTCCAAAACGCCGGGGATGGCGGAGGCCAGGCTTTCCGTGCCTTTGATCGAATCCACAAGATTGATCACTATCTCAGGGGCATTTATGCGCAGCCACTCAGGTAATTCGGCATTGCCCGGATGCAGAAGAACGGCTATGCCCAGGGTTTCAAGGTACTCGCCGATCAGGCGGGCATCTTGTTCGGCATCTTTTTCTGTGATGTATTGGGATTCGGTGGGAAAATAATCTCGCTGAACATCGCTGTAGATAATCCCAACCCTTTTTGGCAGTTCAACTTCGACTTCGAATTTTTTAGGGGTTGATTTGTTATTCTGCACAGGTGCTCCCTGAATGGTTAATTTTAACCTGCTAAGTCCCCTCTTCGCTTGCCTGGGGGCAAGCCTTTTCATCCTATTTCTTTCCATGCTATCGTGTTCTCAACTTGGGAGCATCACTTCTCCGTGCTATTCGCCCAAGTTCGTTGGATCTATGAATATTATAAACCCGGCTGGCGAATTCGGATTGAAATCCAAGCAACTTTTCCCTCCACCATGGAACACGTGCAGGGCTTTATAAAGGAATGTTGGGTGGTACCGCCTTGCAGAAACGGGGTATAATAAAAAATGGGTGTACAATATTGCAATAATACACTAGCATGTTGTTACTGCCAAATCTGGATATGGAAGACAACCTTTCTTCATCATCGGACGCGATACCTGACCCTTCGCAACATTACCAGCGATCCGTTAATCTGTTTAAATTTCTTAAACCACATTGAAACCGCCAGACTCGTGTCGTCTGGCACGACCTTCCCATTGTCCTAAATCGTATCCGAGGGACCGCATCCGTCAGAAGCGCTCTAGTATTCTGCTGCATCTCTCGGCCAGAATATTTAAACGCGCCAACGCAGGCCGGCACTCCCAAAGAACCGCTAAGTCAGAAAAGCCGGCGTGTTTCTTTGACGCGACTCCATTCTGTTTTGATTGTAAAGTGGCGGGGAACGGATCATTTACGATGAACGTAGGCATCATCTACAATTCTTTCGCTTATAAGGTCTTGCTTCCAGAAGAAAAAGAAATGCGAGATACGGGTCTCGCGATTGGCAAGCATCTGGCCTTGTTTGGGCACAAAGTGCAGTATTTTGACATGGACGACCCGAAAAGCATCGAGGAACTATGCCAAAGCGAGTTAGACGTTGCTTTCGACGCCTGCGAGCGAATTCATGATGATGCGCGGGGCGAGGCATACGTCGCAGCGCTGCTGGAGTTTCTGAGTATCCCACATACCCGCACCAGCTCCTGGCTCATTTCACTGGGCATCAGCAAAGAACGGGTGAAATGTATCCTCTCTTATTATCAAATCCCCACTCCTCGCTTCCAGGTTTTCCACAATGACCAGGAAGAGCTACGTTCAGATATGAAGTTCCCGCTCTTCGTTAAGGGGTTGGCGTGCGAAAACAGTATTGGCATCGATGAACATTCCCTGGTAAACGACACGAACGAGTTGAGAGCCAAGGTCAGGCAAATTAACGCGCAGCTCTCGCAGCCTGCCCTGGTGGAGGAATACATCGACGGCCGGGAGTTCAGCGTGGCCATCCTCCCCGGATTGAAAAACCAGGTTTTGCCGATCTCGGAGATCATTTTCCGGGACCTGCCGCCGGAGCACAGGTTCCTGGATTACAACGCCAAGTGGATCACCGATTCGGAGCGTTATCAGAAAACCATCTCGGTCTGCCCGGCTCACCTGACGGATGAAGAGCGCCATGACATCAGCGAAACGGCGCTTCAATGTTTCAACATCCTCGGACTTGATTCATACGCCAGGATCGATATGCGTTACCGGGACCACACGCCGTACGTGCTGGAGGTCAACCAGAACCCAAGTATCAGCGAAGAAGGCAGCGGTTACGTACGCACGTGCAGAGCCTACGGGCTGGATTACGGAGCTATGATCCAGGTTTTACTTCGGAATGCAATTGTGAGGAAAAGTGAAAATTTGTCTCCTCGAACCGGTAGACCGGGATTCGGCTACTGCAGCCAAGTTACAACAGATCTATTCCAGTTTGAAACGTCTCGGTTATGAGGTGGTCGAACGGGGGTGCAATAATAAATCCCTGTTTACAAACATGAGGAAGGACGAACCGGACGTGGTTTTCAATCTTACCAGCATCTATGCCTGGGATAAGACCCATCTCATTCCGGCCATCCTCGAGATTGCAGGGGTCCGTTACACCGGGTCGGGCATCTTCGGCCTTTCCCTGGCTCGTCACTACACTAAGTTGTTCCCCCTGCTTTTCAATTCCGGGATCCGGGTGCCGGCCTTTGCAGTCATCACAGCCGGAAATCCCCTGCCGGACGGGCTACGGTACCCTCTGACGCTCTTGCGCGAAGGCTTTCGGGGTGCTCTCAGCTTGAAGAATGCAGAAGACCTGGTTCGGACGCTCGATCTGTTCCCGGCGGGCGAAGAAGTCTTACTGCTGGAGCAGATGGCAGGGGAACGGGTGAGCCTGTTCATCCTCGATCGTTCATCTTTCCCG
>JADGQD010000012.1 GCA_017882065.1 Anaerolineales bacterium
ACGTTCGGCAAGTAATTCGCGCATCACAGAAGGTTAGCAATACCAACATGACCTATCCTGAATTAAAGGATAGGTCATGTTATTGATAATGAACAGCCTCTTGGATAAAGAGGAATCTGTTTATAGAAAAGGCCGCCGAGGGGCGGCCTTTATGTTATTCAACCAGGTTTTTTTAATCGCCAGTCACCGGGATTGCCTCGACGACCTTCGGTTCCTCGGCATGGGCTTTGGCCAGGTTATGGTCTACCACTTTCAGGTAGCGCACTCCCAGTGAGAAAGCCAGCAAGCCATAACTGACGATCCCTGCTCCGGTCAGCAATTCTGTCAGCGAGGGACGATAAGCCGTATATGCCACAGTGGGCTCGCCCGGCAGATAAGAGAGGATGATCAATAGACCCGACAGGTTCGTATCCCAGCGATAAGCAACCACTCCGCCAACCACCAGTGCCATGGCCAGCATGCGCCAGAGAGGGAGGGCGCGTGTCCGCTTGTTGAGCAGCAATATTATCGGAACCACGGCACCAAGGAGTATCTCGCTTATCCAGAAGTTGAAGGAAAGCGGTCCGCTGGTCAGTAGGCGGAGGCCCTCGGTCCGGCCTGGTTCATAGGTGTAAGTCATGGACAGAACATCCCAGAAGCGGAAGTACAGGTAGACTACCAATACCCAGCCGATGATAAAGGAAACGCGATCCAGAATACTGTTTTCCACATTGGCATGTCTGGTCAGACGTGCCGAGAGCATCGATGCAAAGACCGTCAGTGCCATGCCTCCGGCAATTGCCGAAATAATGAATAGCACTGAAATGTCTGGCCGGTACCAGAGCGGACGCGCCTTGAGCACGCCGTAGAGTGCCCCCAGCGACGACTGGTGCAGCATGGAAAGTGCCAGGCCGGCAATTGCCAGATAGGGTGCGTAATGGTGGACGCGCGACATCTTCTCAGCCAGTTTTGGCCAGTGTGAATGCAACCACTCGAACCCGGCAAAGATGGGCATAGCCTCCAGGGCCAGCACAGCCAGGTATAAAGTCACGCACATGGTCACTTCCCAGAGCAGCGAATGCTTATTCCAGTAAATCATGGCGTGCCAGAAGCGGTCCGGGCGGCCGATGTCAAGCAGCAGAGTTAACACTGCCATGGTGTAACCGATCAAGCCGATGAAAGTTGCCGTGCGAGCTACCGCCTGGTAACGCTTGAGACCGAGCAGGTAGACCACTGCACACAGGCTGAAGGCTCCCGCACTCATGGCGATGGACGAAAGGTCAATTGTGATCCACAGGCCCCATGGAACCATATCAGTCAGGTTGGTCAACGAAAGACCCTTCCAGAAGACCATTAATCCAGCAGCCACACCGGCGGCGATGACGACTACGAGTCCGCCAATCCAGGCCATCCAGGGAGTGAACTTGGGGAGTTTAATCTTCATGACTGCGGCTCCTCTGTCGCTGATAGATAGTAGACCCGCGGCGATGTGCCCAGATCTTCACGCAGGCGATAAGAAGTTCGCCCGTGCAGCAATTTACTGACATTCGATTCGGGATCGTTCAGGTCGCCGAACTGGCGGGCACCCACCGGGCAGACCACCGCGCAGGCAGGAGTGGCATCCTCGTCAATACCGGGGGTCAAACCGAGCGCCAGGCCACGGTCAATGCGTTGATAGCAGAACGAACATTTCTCGACGACACCGCGCGGGCGGCGCGAGACCTCGGGCTGGCCCCATTCTGGAACGGACGGGTTTGGACCGTCAAATTGTTTCCAGTTGAACGAACGCGCCCCATATGGACAGGCTATTTCGCAATAGCGGCAACCAATACAACGGTCGTAGTCCATCTTCACAATCCCATCGGGACGGTAACTGCTGGCGCGAACCGGGCAGACATCCACACACGGGGCATGGGCACACTGCATACAAGGGCGGGGAGTGTAGACATCCTGTGCTCCCACGGTTCCTGTCTTTGAAACCACGTTCCAGGAAATTTCAGGCGGGATATCATTATGTGCCCGGCATGCCAAAGTACAGTAATCGCAGCCCGTGCATTTGGATTGATCGATCACCATTGCCCATTGGCGGCCATTGGATGTTAGCGTTTCGAGGGCTTGCGCTCGACGAAAGATCTGCGACCCGGCCAGAACGGTTACACCGGCCACAGTCAGTTTTATAAAGTCTCGGCGGTTGATCTTTATGTCGCTCATTTTTTATGATCCTTCCTGTTCATTTTGTGGTAGGCCTTTTCCAACCACGGCTGTAGAACCATGCCACCTGCCAGGCCGATCAGACCGGCCAATCCTGCAAACCCAAGCGGGCTGACCGGTGACGGGTCGCTGGCGGCCTCACCGGGGGTAGGTGTGCTTTCGGGTTGGGTAGTTGGTGTAGTCTGGGCGGATGTCGCATCGGTGGGTTGGGCGTGCATCTGGTTGGCATGGCAGGCAGAGCAGGTAGCTATACTGGCCGTGAAACTATGATCTGGTATGGCATGCACATCGGTGCTGCCGGTTTCGAAATGACGCAGGTGGCAGTCCACGCAGCTTACACCGGCCTGGTTGTGCTTGGAATAAGGAAAGGCCATGGAGACTTCGCTGTGACAGTTGATGCAAAGTGCTGACGGGCCGACATCCTCCTGCCCTTGAACCGTCTTCAAGGTTGCCGAATGCGGGTCATGGCAGACAGTACAGGTCATCCCCCGCTGGAAATGTGTGCTGGACTGCCAGTCCTGTATGTTGAAACGATCGCCGCTGTGACAGCGACCACACAGGTCGCTTGTCCGATCAACCGGCACCGGGTTGGCAACCGGGTCGGTGGAATGTGCAGCCGGCACCGGTCCATGGCAGGCTTCGCAGGCGACTCCATCCTCTTTCCATGTCCCCAGTGCCGGGTCGTACCCGGTCACGTGGCAGACAAGGCAGGCTCCGGGTTTCCCCTGGTCCGTCCACATCTGATCAAAGAGCGGGTCGCTGGTCGCATGGCCATGTTTACCAGATTGCCAGGCATCCCTGAATTTTGGGTGACACCCGAAACATCCATTTTGTTGCTGCGGTAGAGCGGGTTGGCCTGTTTCAGTTCTGCCTTGAGCGATCATATATGTCGCGGCTGTCACGAGCAAGGCAAACAAAATTGCAACGGAAAAGCGTTTAAGTAATTTCATTATTTTATCTCCTCATATAATTTAATTGAAATTTATGGTAAAACCGGAACCGGTGCCAGATGGAACACATCACATTCCAGGCATTCTTCCCGTAACAGGCCATTTTTCGTACGGAAAACTTGCCAGCATGGGACATTCGGTTGTGCGGACGCCGGGCAGTTCTTGCGTTTCTCCTCGGGGCAGCTTTTGATTTCCCAGCAGGGCCGCTGGGAAGAGGAAATGACCGGTATTGCCAACGCTTCTTTCTGCCAGCGCTCGTCCAGACGGCGCAGCAAGAAGAAGATCAGGGCGGTCACTGCCACCGGGATGCCAATCCTAAGGAGCAGACCAAGAACGAACGTCAAAACAGTATCCATCATATACCTCATGTATTACGAATGTTTTCGTAACGATGTTTTACTGCCTCGCCTATGAGCAGAAGTATGGCGCTGGGAATGCCAAGTCGCAGGATCGTCAAAAGGGAAATAACCAATATGCTTTTCATGGGGAACCTCCTTTATGATTTGTTCCTATTTTCACTAATAGTGTATCCCTTTGAAAGGGCAAAAACAATTCGGCAGGCATCCTATCTTTCTTATGGGAACGGCACCCCACAGGTAGTTCCCGTGCCCTGTAAAATACTATTTGCACCCCATGCCGAGAAAGATACATTGGGTAAATATTGTGTCATATGTCCCAAATAAAAAGCCTGCTGGCTTTCCAGCAGGCTGCGAAATACTATTGATGAAAAAGACTATGGTTTGATGATACCTTTGCGAATGGCATAGCGCACCAACTCGGAACGCGAATGCAGGCCCAGTTTGTGCATGATATTCTCACGGTGACGGGCAACCGTCTTGATGCTGATGACCAGCGCATCAGCAATCTCTTCATTATCTGCTCCCTCAGCCAGGTAACGCAGCACTTGCTGTTCACGGTCGGTCAGACCGTCGAGTGTGGAAGCCGCGTCAGTGCTTCGATCCTGGGAAAGAAAATCTTTGACCAGTAATTTTGCCATGGAGGGGTACAGGTAAACTTCCCCGGCCGCCGCGGCGCGGATAGCCGTCAATAATTCTTCCGGCGCGGCGCGCTTTGGAACGTATCCCCCCGCACCCACTTCCAACATCTTGAAGAAATACTCTTCGTCTTCGTGGATGGTCAATGCTACCACTGCGACATCAGGATTAGTGCGTTTGATCTCGCGCGTGGCGTCAATTCCCGAAAGATCCGGCAAGCCGATATCCATCAACACTACAGTCGGTTTTAACTGCCGGACGGCTTCGAGTGCTTCGCGAGCAGTCCCAGCCTCGCCGACAATCTCAACATCGCTTTCGCTGGCCAGCAGCATCCGCAAGCCAGAGCGCACGACTTGGTGGTCATCAACCAGCAGCAGGCGAATTTTCATCTGCTTCCTCCTGAAGATACGGAATAGATACTTCGACAGTCGTCCCTTCGCCGAGTCGCGAATGGACCTCGAACTTGCCGCCCAGTAACGAGGTACGTTCCTCCATACCTTTTAGTCCCCACGAGACTCGTTTGGCTGACCCTGCGGCATCCATATCGAAACCCCGGCCATCGTCTGTCACGCGAACATGAACAGATTCCTCTGCGTAAGTTAGAACTACTTGGGCGGTTTTGGCCTGAGCATGTTTGACAACATTCGTCAGCGCCTCCTGCGCAATGCGGAAGAGCGCTATCTTGACCGGCGAGGCGACCGGCTTTTCCTCGCCCAGGATCTCAACATGAACATCCAGTTTGACGCGTTCCTGAAGAGTAGTGGCATACCAGCGCAAAGCTGAGGAAAGACCCAGATCGTCCAGATGGGATGGACGCAAATCTGCAATCAGGCGCTGCAGTTCGTCCAGGGAATGTGCTGTGAGCAACTCCAGTTGGTGTAAGTTCTGTTTGGCGCGTTCCCTGTTCGAGTTCCGCAACGAGCCGGTCAGGCCGCGCAAGCCCAAGCCGATAGCCGTCAAGGCTTGACCAGTCTCATCGTGGAGTTCACGGGCTATTCGCTGGCGTTCTGATTCCTGAGCAGCCACAACACGCTTGTATAATTCTCCGCGCAGTCTCTCACGTTGTTTCGCCTCCTTCAAGCGCGCCTCCTGTAGACTGGAAATTTGCCTGTCATTTTCAACCTGGAAGGCGCGCAAGAAACGGATGACAAAGAAAGCGGCCAGCCCTGCCATCATGGCGCGGAATAATTGTACAGGGATGCCAAAAAGATTAGTGAATAGAACCTCATTGATGATGTTTGAAGGCGGAAGTGGGGAAGACTGGACAAATAACTGGCCGACCAGGCCGTACCAACTGAAAGCGACCGCGGCCCACAGCGCGTCCCGGCCGAACGAAGTCAGCCCCGCCTGGCGAAAGACACGCTGCTGAATTACCAGACCAATCGCTGCCAGCAATGCTGCTGGAGCGGCTAAAGAATAGCGCGTCCACACATCTGAAACATCCCACAAGATGGGCAAAGAATAGTGTCCTTTGAGGATGATCAGGCCAAATACCCAGATACCTTCCAATCCAAGCGGAACGAGCAGGATCAAGCGCCAGGCCGTTCGCGAAACGGCCAGAAGGTAACTGCCGAAGGCCGCCAGCGAGATAAAAGAAAATGCCAACATCGCCAGCCTTATTCCAGATAACCAGTCTGGGGTGGTATGCCCCCCCTGGATAGCGATTACATCGAACATCTCTAGCCACTCGTTTGCCGCGTGTACCAGTCCAAATACTGCCAGGGGGCGCAAGGCGCGGCGAAGGCGGGCATCGGAAGACTGCCCGCCTTCGAGCATCACCAACAGGCCCATACTAAAGAATGCCAACCCATAGAAAAAATAGATCGGGATGATCGCAGGTATACTCACGGAAGTGGACCTCTACGCAACCTGTTCTAATCTTCTTTTCGTAAACGCATCCCACAGGTGCGGCAGAACACATCGCCCGGTTGAGCGCGCTTACCGCATTGATAGCAGTAAACCTCACCGGTTTCGCTTGCCAGTTGAGGCTGTGTGTGACGTTTGCGCGTTGCAGACGAACGGCGCGTACCGCTTTTCCACATATATAGGCCACCCACTATACCGACCACGAACAGCGCCCCTCCAATCCCTGCCAATACCCACGGCAGGACGCCGCTCATCGTGATCCGGCCGGGTGTGCTCGCATTGAGCGGCTGCGTCGGTTGGACCGGAAGTCCGGTGGTGCTTAACGCGTCGGTTGTTTTCTGATAATCGGCAGTCAAAGTAAATGATTGCCCCGCTGCCAGAGGCTGAGGTATGGATCGATAGTAGACGAAACCATCTTGACTGACGCTGCTTTTAGTGAGGGTGGGGTCTGTTACCATGTCCGTAACACCGACCGGTTGCTGAAGGGCGACTACAAAAACATCTACGTTAAAGTCGTCAGCCCATTCGTAGATAACGTGACGAGCGGTCCCATTTTTTACCAGGGCTTCGTAATATTCCACCTGCACATCGTGCGAATTGGCCGTGATCGTCAGCGTTGCCCACGACCCTTGCACGGTACGATCATAGGGAGTGTTTAGCAGACCGCTCACCGGATCAGCGATGGCCACTGCAAAGACTTCGGCCTGGGCTGGGACGCGCAGATTCAGGGTTGCCGGAAGCGTTGTTTCGGGGGATAGGGAAATGTGATAAATTATCAGTACTTTGGGTTTGTCATATTCCGGCCAGATTTCCACACTCACTGAACTCAGGCGCACCTCACTCTGCGCCTGGGCGGGGAAGGAAACCCAGAGTGCCACCAGAACAGCCAAAACGGCAAACCACTTCCTCATCAAATACCTCCTAATAAAATAAAAATTGTCTAAGTCTTAATCTTACCACGAACAGGAATGGCTTTCACCAGTGACCAGACCGTCCGGTTGACCGGTACCTTGAGATTATTCTCCTCCGCCAGACGAACGACCGCACCGTTGATTGCATCTATTTCAGTTGGCGCGCCGCGCAGGACATCTTGCAGCATCGAGGACTGGTTCTCTGCCGTCCGCTGCGCCACCTCTTCGGCGGTAAGTTCTGGACCTGGGAACGGCAGCACGACTCCCAGGGTTTTTGCCACTGCAGCGGTTTCGCGCGCCAGTTCCCCCATTAGAGCCCGCGCGGATGGGAGTTCGAGCAGTTCACCATTTTTTACCCGCAGCAGAGCGGTCAACGGATTGATGGCCGAACTGACTGCCAATTTGCTCCATACCAGCGATTGCAAATCGCTTACCACGTTTACAACAAAACCTGCCCGGTGGATCATCTCCTTCAGCGGGGAAAGGCGCGGATGGGACTCCAGCGACACCGTTCCTACTCCGCCCAGGCAGACCAGACCGGGTGCGAGTAGTGTCGCGCCAAGAGTTATCACACCCCGGGCAACGCGCGGCAGGCCCAGGGTCCACGCGAGAACTGTATCATTCCCAAGCCCGTTTTGGAGCGTCAACGCCACACCATCTTCGGCAAGGCAGCCTGACAGTTGGTGGGCGGCGCGTTCAGTCTGCCAGGCTTTGACCAACACTAACGCAAAACGTATGCCTTTGCATTCGGCCGGATTGTCTGTTGCGTGAACGTGAAAAGCCCGATCATCGCCGTCTACACGTACCCCCTTTTCGCTCAAGGCAGCCAATCCCTCCGGCCAGGTACCGAGCATAGTGATGAAAACATCTGCAGCAGCAAGCCGCGCCGCAAAGAGAGTCGCCAGGGCGCCAGTGCCAAGAATAAGGATCGAGTCGCTATTCATTTGGTGACTTTGCTCCTAGCGGTTGAGATTATGAAGAAGAGCTTCCCATTCTTCATCGGGCATTTCGACGGTATGCTCCTGGGCTGGAAAAGTGTGGCCTTGTACATCGGCAATATAAGCCGTGAAAGCACTCTGCATCTCGGTGTGCAGGTCGGCGTATTTTCGGACGAATTTGGGCGTAAAGCGGTCGAATAGACCCAACAGATCGTGCGTCACCAGCACCTGACCGTCACAGCCTGCGCCGGCTCCGATGCCGATGGTGGGGATGGTAAGTCGCTTTGAGACCATCTCGGCCAGCCGGGCCGGGACGGATTCGAGCACCAGGCTGAAACACCCGGCTTCTTCGAGGAGAAGCGCATCCTCGAGCAGTCGCTCGGCGGTTACGGCGGTGCGTCCCTGCGGACGGAAGCCGCCCAGCAAGTTGACCGATTGTGGTGTCAGGCCGAGGTGCCCCATTACCGGAATCCCCGCCCCAAGGATGGCGCGGATGGCGTGCAAGCGTTCGCGCCCGCCCTCCAGTTTGACTGCCTGCATACCGCCTTGCTGGAGGAACCGTCCTGCATTCCGGATGGCTTCTTCCGTCGAGACCTGGTAGGACATGAAAGGCATATCCCCGATGAGCAGGGCCGCCCTGGCCCCGCGTGCCACGGCGCGGCAATGGTGCAGCATCTCGTCCACCGTAACGGGCAGGGTGTTTTCGTAGCCCAGTACCACCATACCGAGGGAATCGCCGACCAGGATGGCATCAATCCCGGCCTGGTCGAGAGCCAGCGCGGTGGGGTAATCGTAACCGGTCAACACGGCGATTGGCTCGCCGCGTTCTTTTTTCTGGCGGAATGCCAGTGTGGTAATTTTCTTACGCGTGGTCTGCGCTATGAGATTAGGGGGAAGTGTGGACATGGTACCCTCCTTTCAGGTAGGGGCCGGGTTGGAATTAATGTTACAGGTTGGACTTTTATTCGCTGTCGCGTTCTAAAAGATACGCGCAATACTGGCTATTATTCCACAAAAATAGTACTTCGGCAATCTTCCATCGCATTTGATTATGCTCTATAATATAAATACTATAATAACCGATTTTCACAGGAGGCTTCTATGCGACGGGCTTTTAGTTTCTTCATCGGGACGTTGACCGGCGGAATAATTGGTGCAACCGTGGCTTTGCTCTTTGCCCCTTCATCCGGCAAGCACCTGCGCCTTCAGATTAACGATCGCGCCCAAGGTTTGGCTGCCAATATCCGCCATGCGTCCAATACAAAACGGATTGAATTACAGGAGCGGCTGGAAACCTTACGCGCCCCCCGGGCGTAAATGCTCCGGCGGGCAACTTAAAAATTGCCCCTGCCGAGCTTTAGATAAAACGCCTCTGTCATTGCCATACAACTCCGATATGCGGCACGTTCAGTAATGATGCGGGCGTTTTCGTTTTTTGCAGCCGCACATAGGGCGGGGTTCTCCAAGGCGGCAATGATCCCGTCTGCCAGGGAGCGCGGGGAGGCCGCATCCACCAAGAGACCGCTGATACCAGGCGTCACCCACTCCCGCATTGATTCGATATTCCCCACCACCGGGAAACATCCGCAGGCCATTGCTTCCAGCAGCGAATTGGGCGTTCCATCGTGGATGCTGGGCGAGACAAAGACCCGGGCTTTTTTGAATAATGCCCACATTTGTGCCCGGTCCAGGTGTGGCCAAAGTTTCGTATTCGACCAGATCCCCAACGACTCAACCCAATGTTCAGATTCTACATCGCCAGCCAGCGGAGGACAGATGAACAGCGCCTGCGGGAATTTTTCCAACACCAGCGGTATGGATTGGAAAAAGACATCCTGCCGCAGACTGCCGGGACGCTGTCCGCGCGGGTTGACCACAATTGGGACATCCGGCAGTTCCTCCGGCAGCATTCCGGACCTCGAGGCTGCTTCGATTTCATCGAGACGGATGCCTCCCGCCCCCGGAACTACCAGCGTTGGCCTGTCGGTTGCGAAACCCCATTTGTGTCCCAGACGAATGTCACGAGCCGCGTCGGCGATGAGACCGTCGGCACGGTGCAAGGTGCGGCGGGTGAGACGCGCCATCAGAATCGAGCCGCGGGCATGGAGGGTCAAATCGTTGCCCCAGATGGAGACCACCAGCGGGATACCCGTTGGCGTAGCGGCAGCCAGCATCCCCTCGAAGGGGATGCGCAGGGCGTGGACAAGGTCCGGGCGGATATCTTCCACAAGATTGCGGAAATGCGTTTGGTAGGGCGGCAGGCTGAGAGGTCCGAGCACGTAGCGCAGCGGGCGCAGGAGACCTCGAAAGCGTCCGACTAATCCGCTTAAGTGTGTTGAACCAACCGAATTATTGCTCTGTCCGCGAGCCATCCTGCCAAAGGCCACCGGTAGAATATGGAATGATGCCAATCCCGGAGGCGGGTCACAGGGAAAAGTCGAGGCAAGGTGAGTCTGGTGACCAGTCTCAACCCAGTGGCGCAGCCAGGAGAGCGCTGTGGGGGAACGCCCGTCGGCGACAAAAAGTAGACGCATGGTTGCAATATACCACAAACATGAAGTGAAAAAAGTTTGACGGAATGCATTAGTTTGTGTATAGTATATCAATTGGAAAAAGGAGGCCTCAAAGACGTGTTTTGTCTGTTGAAGACAATCCCGATATCTTTGAAATGGTGTGCTTTCTCCTTGAACGCACTGGTTATCAGGTAAAAGAAGCTCACAATGGGCAAATGGGACTGAATCTCGCACCAGGAAATGCCAGCGGTTTTGATGAATCTCTCCCTGCATGGAATGGATGGGTGGACTGTTGCTCGCAAACTCAAAACAAACCCGAAGGCGGTCTCCAACCCGTTGCTGGCGCTGACCGCCCATAGCCTGCCCAGCGACCGTAATCCTACCTTCGAGTCGGGTTATATTGGGTTTATTTCAAAGCCCATCAATATCCAAAGTTTTGCCGTGGATATTGCTCAAGCAGTGCGAATCAAAAAGATGACCAAAAAAGGTTGATCAGTCTGATGGAAATTTGCGCTCTCGACTTTAACTATTGCGGCGTGGGCCGTGGTTTCGACAGGTAATAATATGCCGGAAGAAAAACGTCCCCCTGTCATCGATTACGAAGGCTCCGATTATCAAACTCGCTTCTGGGAAACAGGAGGACGCGATTATGAGGATCGCTGCGAAGCCATTGCCTTAAAACACCTGCTCCCCCAAAGCGGCAAACTAATGCTCGAACTGGGCGCCGGCGCGGGCCGTAATACTCCGCGATACCAGGGCTTTGAGCGAATCGTCCTGCTGGACTACTCCCGCACCCAGCTTAAACAGGCGCGGGAACGCCTGGGTGCTTCCGAACGTTACATCTACGTTGCGGCGGATATCTACCGCCTGCCTTTTGTGGATAGCCTGTTCGATGCTACTACGATGATTCGTACTCTGCATCACATGGCTGATGCGCCAGCCGCGTTGCGCCAGGTGCGGAACGTTCTCCAGCCGGGTGCGACTTTCATTCTGGAATATGCAAACAAGCGGAACCTGAAGGCCATCCTGCGCTATGCGCTGCGCCGCCAGAGCTGGAGCCCCTTCGGGCTGGAACCGGTCGAGTTCGCCCCGCTGAATTTCGACTTCCACCCCCGCGCGGTACGCGGCTGGCTACTGGAGATGGGATTCCAGGCTGAAAAAATCCTGGCTGTCTCACATTTCCGTATCAGCCTGCTCAAACGCACCATTCCTGCCAGTATTTTGGCTGGTCTCGATTCTCTTTTCCAATGGACCGGGGCGTTGTGGCAATTTACCCCGAGCGTGTTCATAAAGGCGAGGGCGGAAGGTGGACGAACAGGCTCGATCCCTGCCGACCCTAAAGCGTTTTTCAAATGTCCCGAATGCGGACATGCTCCCCTTGCGGATCAGGGCGACCGTCTCTACTGCCCGGCCTGTAACCGCACCTGGAAAATCTTGGACGGCATTTACGATTTTCGCGGAGATGAGTCTTGAAGAGTCGTCGGAATAATGCGGTCCTGGGGGATTGAATATTCTGGTTATTGCCCTGTTTCTTTTAAGCTTGACAAACCTTTTATTCTGTAGCAAAGGCGATTTGAGCCCAAGTTGATCTTCTACCAATCAGAAGAAACCATAATTTGGACTGGTTTGGTTGCTACACTCTTTCGCGGCTACATTTCAAGAGAATATTAAAAGCCTGACCAGTGGCGATTGCAACCTTGCATCCCAATCGGTTCTGTGCTAAAATTCTTGGCGTCTGAGAAACCAATACCGCACGCATCGAAAAGTGGGCAACCCCCACTTTTCTGCATGTAACAGGAAACGTATCTTCTCAATAAGAAAGGGAGGATGGGGGGTGTGCGGGCAGCGAAGCCGCCCGCACACCCCCCACTTCCCGGTTTATTGTGATGATACCAAGAAACTAATATCTGGGGAGCAGGTTGAGCATGAAAAATGAATTTGCCCTGGCTTTCAACGAAGTGTTGGAAGAAAAACAATTGCCCAAAGAGGTCATCATGGCTGCCATCGAGTCGGCCATGGTCTCGGCCTACCGACGGGCGGTCAACGCCTCCAACGCCCAGGAAGTCGTAGCCAAAATTGACCCGGAATCCGGCAAGGTCACGATCTTCGCCGAAAAAGAAGTGGTTGAAGAGGTGCAGGACCAGCGCACGGAAGTGACACTCGAAGTGGCGCGCACGGTGAACCCGGAAGCCAATTTAAACGACATGGTGGTCGTCGAATCCACACCTACAGACTTCGGGCGCGTTGCTGCACAGACGGCCCGTCAGGTCATCCAGCAGCGCATCCGCGAAGCTGAGCGCCAAATGCAGGCTGATTTCTTCAATAAACAGGTTGGCGAGATCATCAGCGGCGTGGTACAGGCTGTCAGCATGACTCAGGGCGTGACCATTGGTTTGGATATGAAAGCCGAGGGCATCATGCCCCCGAATCAGAAAATCCCTGGCGAGAGATTCAAAGTGCACGAACGCATTCGCTCGATTGTCCTGGAAGTCAAGGATAGCCCGCGCGGCCCGCAGATCATCCTCTCGCGGTCGCATCGCAATTTCCTGCGCCGTTTGCTGGAAAACGAAGTCCCCGAAATCTATCATGGCATAGTCGAGATTCGCGCCATCTCGCGCGAACCGGGACAGCGCGCTAAAGTAGCCGTCTCGGCTACCCAGCCCAACGTGGACCCGGTGGGAGCGTGCGTGGGTATCAAGGGTGTGCGTATCCAGGCCATCGTCAAGGAATTGCACGATGAGAAGATTGACATCATCGAATGGAATGCCGACCAAGGATTGTATATTTCCAAAGCCATCAGCCCGGCCAAGGTTTCCGGCGTTTATCTTAACGACGCCGAAAAGACTGCCACGGTGGTCGTCCAGGAGGACCAGCTAAGTCTGGCCATCGGGCGCGATGGGCAGAATGCGCGCCTGGCTGCCAAATTGACCGGCTGGCGAATTGACATTAAGTCGCTGATTGAAGCCGCCGCGGATGCCATCGTCAAAGTACAGAGGGACCCATCCCTGGCGAATATTGCCGAAGTTGAACACAAAAATATACCAATCGTTGAAGAAGTCCTGACGAAGAAGGGCGAAGGCCGCCCGTTGACGCCGGAAGAATTCATGATGCTCATCCAGTTTGTAGAGCGTGTGGAACGGCGTACCGTGGAGCAGAAGAAAGCTGTGGCGGTGGCCGAGGAAGAACGGGTTTCTGCCGCTCGCTCCGAGGTCCCGAACGCCGCGTTCGAAGCGGGTATCGATGCTTTGGGCCTGTCTGAGCGCATCTACAACATCCTGACGGAGGCCGAACACCGCACCGTCGGTGACTTGATGATGGCGATGAAACTTAACCCTGACAGTGTCCTGGGACTGGCTGGGATTGGACCCAAGTCCATGGAAACCATCAAGACTGCCCTGGAGAACATCTCGTTCCCCGAACCGGAGCCGACCGTTGAGCCGGTTGCCGAGATCCCGGTCGAGGAGATCGCTGAAGCGCTGGTGGAGACTGTTATAGTAACCGCACCTGTTGAAGTTTTGCCCGAACCGGTAATAGCGGAGGGTGAACCTCCTGCTGTGGCTGCGGAAATCACCGAAGAAAAAGACAAAGAGAAACCAATCGAGGAAATCTTCACGCTAAGGCCCGATATGCTGCAACCTGTGGCAGTTGTGGCTGAAGACGATGATGATGAGGCAGATAAGAAAAAGGATAAGAAGAAGAAAAAGAAAGTTGTCGAGATCGTATTTGACGAGGTTCTCGAAAAGTCCATTGCCTTGAAGAAGCATAAACGTGGTGATGAAGGCTGGGAAGAAGAATAGTCTTCCCGCCCGAAACAAGAACATCCTGCCCTGATGAACTATTGGATTTACAAGGTACTGAGTTTATATTTGAACCCAATTTGTCGTTTTTCCCCTACTTGTTGGCTGCTTCCGTTCAGAAATATAGGCAAGGAGCAGTAGAAGGTGTCTGGCAAACCTGTAAAAGCACCCAAGCACATCCCCCACCGCACCTGCGTGGGCTGTCGAACCGTTTTGTCAAAGCGGTCACTGGTGCGTCTGGTACGCCGGCCTGAAGGTGTGCAGGTGGACTCGACCGGTAAATTAACCGGACGCGGCGCGTATCTGCACAATCGCCGTTCCTGCTGGGAAAAAGGCTTAAAAGGGCTGCTGGCTCATGCCCTCAAGACTACCTTGACAACCGAGGACACCCAACGCCTCCGCCAGTTTATGCAAACGCTGCCGGAGGATGAAGAGGATACCGGTGAATAGGGATAAGGCCCAAATGGACTGATGAACCGCTGATCGTTCAACGGCAGGCTTGAGGATTTCCGACTCAACCCGGTCAGCAGACGGGGTTTGCCACACAAGGGTTTTGATTTAGGAGATGCCGTATGAGCGATTTAGAACGCAAAAAGATTGTACTTCCCGCGAATATTTCTATTCGCGATTTCGCACAGATCATTGAAGTCAGCCCGATCCAGATCATTAAAAAGTTAATGACCAACGGTGTGATGGCCAGTATCAACCAGGCGATTGATTATGATACCGCTGCTATTTTGGCCGACGAAATGGGTTTTGAAGCCACGTTGGAAAATCAGGAAGCGCCGGTGGTGAAAGAGACTGGCGATGTGCCATTGTGGCGAAAAACGATCGCCGGTGAAAACGAAGCATCCTTGACCCCGCGTCCGCCTGTCGTGACCATTCTCGGCCATGTGGATCATGGCAAGACCTCTCTGCTGGATGCCATTCGAGACGCAGACGTTGCCGCCGGGGAAGCCGGTGGCATTACCCAGCATATCGGTGCTTATCAGGTGGAGCTGAAAGGCAGGCAGATTACCTTCCTGGATACCCCCGGTCACGCTGCCTTTACCGCTATGCGCTCGCGTGGTGCCCAAGGTGCGGATATTGTGATCCTGGTAATCGCTGCCGACGATGGTGTGATGCCACAGACGAAGGAAGCCATTGCTCATGCCAAGGCGGCGCGCGTACCCATCATTGTGGCGCTGAACAAGGTGGACAAGCCCAATTCCAATCCCGATCGAGTCAAAAAACAACTCGGCGAGAACGACCTTATGCCAGACGACTGGGGTGGTAACACAATGGTCATCCCGGTTTCGGCCAAGCAGAAACAGGGTATCGAGGACCTGCTGGAAGCCATCCTATTGGTGGCCGATAACACTGACATCCGTGCGAACCCCAAGGGTGCGGTCATAGGGACGATAATCGAAGCAGAGTTGGATAAATCCAGGGGACCGGTTGCCACGCTCCTGGTCCAAAACGGGACGCTCAACACGGGCGATATCGTGGTGGCCGGGAATACTTATGGCCGCCTGCGCGCCCTGTTCGACTTCCGCGGCCGGAAGGTTCAGAAAGCCGGGCCGTCCACCCCGGTCTCGGTGATGGGGTTGAGCGAGTTACCCTCTGCCGGGGATGTGTTCAAGGTGGTTGGATCCGAGAAAGAAGCCCGGCAATCCATCCTGGAACGACAAGAAGCCAACAAAAAGCAGACCTCCGCGACCAAAAAAATCACTCTGGAGGAATTGTTCTCCAAGATAAAGGCCGGTGAAGCTCAAGAACTTAACCTCATCCTGAAAGCCGATATGCAGGGTTCACTAGAACCCATCATCAACGAGATCAAAGAACTGGGAAAAGGTGAGATCAGGATTAACATTTTGTACGCTGAGACGGGTAATATCAGCGAGAACGACGTGTTATTGGCATCCTCTTCCCAGGCCATCATTGTCGGGTTCAGTGTCCAGGCGGATGTGGCTGCCCGTCGTCTGGCCGATACAGAAGGCGTCTCCATCCGGCTGTATGATATTATCTACCGTCTGATCGAGGATGTGGAAAAAGCCCTCAAGGGCATGCTGGCCCCGGTATTTACCGAGAAAGCGCTCGGCAAGGCGGTTGTTTTGCAGGTCTTTAGCCTGTCAAAGGGCACAAAAATTGCCGGCTGCCGGGTCACCGAAGGCGAAGTCCGCCGCAATGGCAAGGTCCGTGTTACCCGCGGAAAGGATATCGTCTTCGAAGGCGAAGTTAGTTCACTCAAACATGAGAAGGAAGATGTGCGCGAGGTGCGCACTGGCTTCGAATGCGGCATCGGCCTGAAAAACTTCAGCGATGTCCAGGTCGGTGATGTAATAGAATGTTACCTGCTGGAAAAGACAGAAATTGAATAGTTTATGATCTTTCCTGGTGACGATGCTCTGCGTGGTAGTCCCGGTTCTTGCACGGGGCGTCGTCACCGCCATCGGGACGCTCCGCGTCCCAAGGCCGGGCGCGGAGCGCAGGTGAGAGCGTTCCGACCCAAAGCGTCAGAACGAGAGAAGACAGAAATCGAATAGTTTATGATCTTCGAGTGTTAATAGAATTATGCCATCCGGTATCCGTCTTCAACGTATTGCGGACCGTATCCGCCAGGAAATCTCGGAAATGCTCATCCGGGAGATCAGTGATCCGCGCCTGCATCAGATTTTTATCACCGATGTAAAAGTGGACCGTGAACTGGCTTTCGCCGACATCTATGTTTCGGCAGTGGAAGGATCGGTCCGTAGTGCCGAAATACTTGAAGGGCTCGAACATGCCAGCGGTTTCCTGCGCCATGAACTTTCCGCCCGCATCGAACTGCGTGCCTTCCCGCGTCTGCGCTTCCACTGGGACCCCACACCTGAAAACGCAGACCACATCGAACAGTTACTGGCTGATTTGCGAAAGAATGAACGACCTGCAGAAAAAAATTAAAGACCGCATCCATGCGGCGCAACGCGTTCTGGTGACCTCCCACGTCCGCCCGGACGGGGATGCCATAGGCTCCAGCCTGGCGCTTGCCTTGGCATTGCTCGACGCCGGTAAACAGGTCCAGGTGGTGCTCTCCGATGGGGTACCGGCCAATTTCAAACAACTGCCCGGCGCGGACATGGTTCGTAAAAAAGCCGATGGAGAGTTCGACCTGATCGTCAGCGTGGACTGTTCGGACCTGATACGCATTGGCGATGCCCTGGACGGTTACCACGCCCCCGACATAATCATTGATCATCACGTTACTGCCGAAGCGTTCGGGACCCTGAACCTGGTTGAGCCGGAAGCAGTTGCCACTGCCTCGGTGCTGATCCGACACATGCACGCCTGGGGGCTGGCCATTACTGCGCCCATCGCTGCAAATTTGATGACAGGTCTGGTCACTGATACGCTCGGCTTCCGCACGTCGAACACCAGCCCTGAATCTCTGCGCCAGGCCGCCGACCTTTTGGAACTTGGCGTGGATATGAGTACGCTCTACTACCGCAGCCTGGTACGACGGACCTTTGAGGAGGCGAAATACTGGGGTACAGGCCTCACCAGCCTGGAGCGGGCTGACGGAATTATCTGGGCAACTATGACCCTGGCCGACCGCAAAACCTCCGGCTACACCGGGAAAGATGATGCCGATCTCATCAATATAGTCTCGTCCATTGATGATGCAGAAATTGCAATCATGTTTGTGGAACAAAATGCAGAAAAAACGAAAATCTCCTGGCGTGGGTTGAAACCGCATGTTGACGTTTCGCAGATTGCCCGCCAGTTTAATGGTGGCGGCCACAAAGCCGCCTCTGGTGCGGAATTGTCCGGCAGCCTGGCCGAGGTCCGGGAACGTATCCTGGAGGCCACACGCAAAATATTACTGCTTCATAAATAAATATGTCACCTATAAGCGATCATCATAAAGGCAATTCCAGTAATATTGGTTCACATCTTTGCGCAGTACCCTGTAAACCAACCCCGGAATTGATTTGTTGGGATATTTAGGAGGAATAAAAAAATGGAAAGTCAAGAATTAAAGAACGCCATCTCCGGCATCCTTGTGTTGGACAAGCCCGTCGGCTTGACTTCGCATGATGTGGTTGACCACATCCGCCGCGGCACCGGTATCCGCCGCGCCGGCCACACCGGTACCCTGGATCCGCGCGCTTCCGGCGTGCTGGTCATCCTGGTCGGACCGGCGGTGCGCTTGAGCGAGTTCGTCTCGGCTGCGGACAAGCGTTACCAGGCCAGCCTGCGCCTGGGCAATGCCACCGATACATACGATGCCGAAGGACACTTCACCCGCCAGCCTTCGACCACCCCGGTGGATGTGACTGAGGAGCAGTTCAACGAAGTGCTCCAACGCTACATCGGTGAGATCGAACAGACTCCCCCGGCCTTTTCGGCGGTGAAGGTCCACGGGCGCAAGGCTTACGAGATGGCCCGCCAGGGCGAAGAAGTGGAACTCGCCCCACGCAAAATCAACGTTTACCATCTCGAGATTCTGGAGTGGGCGCCCCCGGAAGTGGTCATTGACGTGCATTGCTCATCCGGCACCTACGTCCGCTCGCTGGCGAACGATGTGGGCATTGCCCTGGGCTGTGGCGCGTATCTGATCGGGCTGCGCCGCACCAAGTCGGGCCGTTTTAGTTTACGGGATGCCACGCCCCTGCGCAAACTGGAGGAAGCCTTTACTGCCGGGAACTGGTACCAGTACCTGATCCCGGCCGCCGAGGCCCTGGCAGAATGGGCCGCCGTGGAACTCAACCCCGACGAGGTGGAAGAAGTCAAGCACGGCCACCGCATCAAGGCTGCCGCGGATGCCAAGCCGGGTTTGGTGCGAGGCGTAAGCATGGCCGGTGAACTCATCGCCATTCTGGACCTCGATGAAGTCACCATGGAATGGCAGCCGAAGAAAGTGTTCTTCTCGTAATTCCATGTAAATTATGGATTGGTCTTGTAGTAGCGACTTCCCTGGCACCGCCCGCCACAGCGTCCCGGTGTCGTTCCGGCGGAACGTCCCGGTGCCCTTCCGGGAGGGCAGGTGTAGTCGCTCTTTTCCCGGGAGATGGATGGCTGCCCCTCCGGGGATGATAAAGCCGTCATTTTACGAGTATCTCTATTCCATTTTTCCACTGTGATTCACACTCATTCTCTCGACGAACTTGCCCTCCAAAATGCCTGGCTGACCATCGGCATCTTTGACGGCGTCCATCGCGGCCACCAGGAAATCCTGCGGGCGCTCGTCACCGGGGCGCATGCAGCGGGCGAACCGGCGGTGGTATTGACCTTCACCCCGCACCCGGCTGTTGTCCTGGGTGGTAAAACGGATTTCAAATGCCTGACCACTCCCGACGAACTCCTGGTTTTGCTGGAATCGCTTGGCGTGGACGCGGTCATCACCCAGACCTTCAGCCGCGAATTTGCCGACCAGACCGCCGGGGAGTTTATGCGCCATGTCGCACGCAGCCTGGGCCTGCGTCGGCTTTTCATCGGCTACGATACCGCCCTCGGCCGCGGGCGG
>JADGQD010000110.1 GCA_017882065.1 Anaerolineales bacterium
CGAAATAACCGCTTTGCCAACGGCGAAAATTGCAGTCAGTTCGCGCACCCAGCGTTGGAGTTCCTGGTTGGTCTCCTTCAGTTGTAAGCCGAGACGTTGGTGGGCGCGGCTCTCACGCACCTGCTTAAGAGCGCGCTCCACTGCTGCCACCACTTCCGCCTCGCGAACCGGCCACACCAGATAATCTGTTCCGCCCAGCCGAAAGGCCTGAATGATTTTGTTCTCCTGGCCCTTTTCGGCAATCACAATCACCGGAACCCGAACCCCCTGAGAATTAAGCGCCACCAGCAAGTCCTTCCCGTTTAAGCCGGGCAGGTTAAGGTCCGCAATCACCAGGTCTGGGGCAGACCGGGCGGCATATTGGAGAGCCGTATTCACATCCGCCGCCACCTGTACCTGGTATCCCAATGGCTCAAGCGCCTGATGTGCGATCAGGTCGCGAATATCAGGGTCGCTCTCAACCAGTAGGATGCATTCGGCAGATATGGTAAGCATACGGTATTATGATAGCACGATTGTCCAAAAACCGTGAAAGAGTTCGCGGGTATTGTAACACTCTTAACACAAACGAAACTTTTCTCGTGTAAAATACTGCAAATCATTGCTCGCTGAGGAGTATTGTAAATGAAAGACTTCTTGTGGTGGCGCGACGGCGTCATTTACCAAATCTACCCTCGCTCTTTTGCCGACAGCAATGGAGATGGATTAGGTGACCTGGCAGGCATCATCTCCCGCCTGGATTACCTGGCCGACCTGGGCATAGATGCCATCTGGCTCTCACCGTTTTACCCAACCCCCGATAAAGACTTCGGTTACGATATCAGCAATTACGTGGATGTGGACCCGCGCTTCGGCACACTGGCAGATTTCGACCGGCTGGTGGCGGAAACCCACCGCCGCGGTATCCGCCTCATTCTGGACCTGGTCCTTAACCACACCTCTGACCAGCATTCCTGGTTCCTGGAATCCCGCTCCAGCCGCGACAATCCCAAGCGCGATTGGTTTATCTGGAGAGACCAACCCAATAACTGGCAAGCCTCCTTCGGCGGACAAGCCTGGGAATACGATCCGGTTACCGGTCAATATTACTTGCACCTGTTTACCAAAGAGCAACCGGATGTCAACTGGCGCAACCCGGATGTTCGCAAAGCCCAACTGGACGTCTTCCGCTTCTGGATGGAGCGCGGCGTGGACGGTTTCCGGCTGGACGTATTCAATGCCTACTTCAAACATCCCGGCCTGCCCGATAACCCCCCAAAATTCGGATTGCGCGGCTTCGACCGCCAGCGTCATATTTACGACATTGACCAGCCGGAGATGATACCATTCCTGAACGAAATGCGTCTCCTGCTGGACTCCTACCCGGAACGCTACGCCGTCGGCGAAACATATTTCGCCACACCGCAGAAAACCGTCTCCTACTGTGGGCCCGACAAGCTGCATGCCGCATTCAGTTTCGATTTCACTTCCATGGATCTGTTTTACCCCGTCTACCCCTGGAACCCATGCTGGGTGATGGAACAGGTTATCAAACGCGAACAGACTTTCAACGCCGCCGGCGTCTGGCCAACGACGGTCATGAGCAACCACGACCTGCCGCGCACTGCCAGCCGGTACGCCAGAGGGGAAAACGATTCCCAGCCATTTCTCGCCATGTCGCTCCTGCTCACCTTGCGCGGAACACCGTTCATTTATTACGGTGAAGAAATTGGGTTGCGCGACATCCATCTGCGCCACAGCGAAATCCTCGACCCACCCGGTAAGAAATACTGGCCCATCTACAAAGGCCGCGATGGCTGCCGATCCCCGATGCAATGGAACGACTCGACTTTTGCCGGATTTTCGACTGCCAAACCTTGGCTGCCCGTACACCCGAATTACATCCGGCGTAATGTCGCCTCCCAGCAAGCCGACCCGGATTCTCTTTTCAACTTTACTAAAAAGCTTCTCGCCCTGCGGAAGGAAATTCCCGCCCTGCGCCGCGGCGACTTCATCCCGCTGGAAACTCCGCCCGGCATGCTGGCTTACCTGCGTCAAATAGAGGGTCAATCCGTGCTGGTGGCGATGAATTTCGGCGGACGAAATTTTAAATTCACCCTGCCGGATGGGAACTGGCGCGTGTTATTGACAACCACCAAAGATTCGCCCGGTACGCTTAATCCTTATGAAATCCAACTGCTCATCCTTGAATGATGAACGCAACAGCTTGACCTGTCCAAAAAGAGGGGCGGGATGCCACTCCGCCGTCACCTATGGCATAAGGATTCAGAGCCATCAGAGGTGACGGTCTCAGTTGACAGGCTTATTAGACAGCCTCTTCATTTTCAGGATTGTAATTTCTCTCCAAATCCCTATACTTATAAGTGATGGACGGATTCGCCTACATCCCCTTCGATGAACCAGATAATCCCGGTCCCTTGGCACGCTATCTACCTCTTGCCGCGGACGGGATTGCCACTGCTTTCCTGGCGCGACTTTCCAGACCTGGTGACTGGGTGCTGGATCCATTCGGAGCCGCCCCTCAGACTGACCTTGAAATGGCCCGCCTCGGTTTCCGTGTGCTCGTGGCCATGAATAACCCGGTTACGCGCTTCCTGCTCGAGACAGCCGCCAACCCGCCCTCCCAGGCTGACCTGCGCGCCGCCCTCGCCGAACTGGCAGCCGCCCGCAAAGGAGACGAGCGCCTGGAAACCCATCTGCAATCTCTGTATCTAACCGAATGCACCAAATGCCATCAGCAGGTCCCGGCGGATGCTTTCGTCTGGGAACGCGAGCGCGGGGTTTTGGCAGCACGCATTTACCACTGCTCGTGTGGGGATAACGGAGAATATCCCGCCACCAAAGCAGACCAGGCCTTGGCCGCCAGTCTCGCCATTGCAGACAGTTTGCACCGTTCGCGCGCACTCGAGCGCGTGGCCACCCCGCACGACCCCGACCGTGTCCACGTGGAGGAAGCGCTGGAATGCTATTTACCCCGCGCCGTCTACGCGCTTATCACTATCATCAACAAACTGGATAGTTTTTCGCCATCGTCCGAGCGCCGCCGCGCCCTGCTGGCACTTGTGTTGACCTCCTGCGACGAGGCCAGCGCCCTCTGGCCACATCCCTCCGAGCGCCCGCGCCCGAAGCAACTGACCATCCCGCCGCGTTTCCTCGAGAAAAACGTCTGGTTGGCGCTCGAGCGCAGCGTGGAATTCTGGCCCGAAGGGGGGCAACTCGTTGAAGCGGTGAACTGGCCCTCGGTCCCGGGTGAAGCGGGTGGCTTGTGCCTGTTCGACGGTCCGATGCGCGACCTGGCCCCACATCTGAAAGATGCGCATCTCGGGGCAGTCGTCACCGTCTTGCCGCGTCCCAACCAGGCCTTCTGGACGCTTTCGGCGCTATGGGCCGGCTGGCTGTGGGGACGGGAGGCTGCCGCCCCGTTCAAGTCGGCGCTGCATCGCCGCCGCTACGATTGGAACTGGCATGCCGCTGCCCTCTACGCCGCCCTGAAAAACCTGTCTTCCTGCCTGCCGCTCAACGCGCCGTTCTTCGCCATCGTCCCTGAGCCGGAACCGGCTTTTCTTTCCGCCGCTCTGCTGGCCGCAGCCGAATCCGGGTTCGAGCTGACCGGGCTGGCCCTGCGCACCCGCCACGATCCAGCACAGATCCTCTGGCAACGGCACGCTTTCAGCCATTCAGACAAAGAGCCGGCCAGGATTGACGCTGAGGCCGTCCGCCGGGCAATAATCTCAACCCTGCAGGAACGCGGCGAGCCGGTTCCCATCCTGCACTTACACGCCGCCGGGCTGGCCGCCATGGCCGACGACCACACCCTGCGCTGGCGGCCCGAGGCACTGGCGCAGATCAACGCTCCCATCCTGGCCACGCTGGCTGGCCCGGAATTCGTCCACCACGCCGAGAGCAAGAACCCGGAAATCGGTCTGTGGGGGTTGACCGACTGGGACGCCGCGACCGATTCGCTGCCCGACCGCGTTGAGATGACCATCGTCCACTTTTTGCAAAAGAATCCAGGCGCGGCATTGCGGGACCTGGAAACGGCCCTCAACGCCGGACTTCCCGGCCTGTTGACTCCTTCGCTGGGACTGCTGCGTGCCGTGCTGGCCTCCTATGCGGTCGAGACGGACGGGCGCTGGAGCCTGCGCCCGGAAGATTCTCCGTCCACGCGCCTCGCGGACCTGGAATCTGCCGCGCAAGCTCTCACTGCGCTGGCGCCGCGGTTGGGAGTCACCCTCCAGCGGCAGGAAAGTCCTCAGCGGCTCATCCTGTGGCAGGATTCCGGTGAGCTGGTTTACGCCTTTTACCTGCTGGCCTCCGCCGTCGCCGGGCGAATCCTGTGGCAAAACCCGTACCTGCCGGAACGCAGTCTTCTGGTCCTTCCGGGCGGACGCGCCGGCCTGTTGGCCTATAAACTGGACCGTGACCCGGCCCTTAGGTACGTGGCGGAGCGCTGGCGTATCGTCAAGTTCCGGGCCTTGCGGCGCCTGTCCGAGATGACCGGTCTCACCCGCGAGCGTTTCGAAAAAGAACTCAGCGGGGATCCGATTGAACCGCCCGAACAAATGAAACTGTTTTAGCCCGATTCCGTATAGCTTCTATGAATGTTTGTATTTGCTTGCATTTCAGCTCTAAAAACTCTATAATTGACCCATCATGCCCAACAATGCACTCAAACGCATCGGAGCAGCATCGAAGGTTCTTGTCATCGCCGCCGCCCTTCTGGTCTTTATCGGTTGGTTCCTTACCACTCCACCGGGTCTCTTCGGCAAAGCGGACGCCATCGGGTATGCCGTCTGTCACCGCATCGGCGAACGGTCGTTCCACATTGGGAGTTACCAATTACCGCTGTGTGCACGCTGTTCCGGCATGTATCTGGGCGCGGTAACCGGGCTGGTGTTCCAGTCCCTCATTGGCTGGAAACGTTTGAAAATTCCGCACTGGAGCATCATTGCCTTGCTGGTCGTTTTCGTGGCCGCATTTGGGATTGATGGGTCCAATTCGTACCTTTACCTGCTGAAACAAGTCTCGCCGGGAATCTTGCCGAATATCCCCAACCTCTATGTGCCTAACAACACCCTGCGCTTGTTGACTGGCAGCGGGATGGGATTGGGAATGGCCGTCATGCTCTTCCCGGCCTTTAACCAGACCGTCTGGGTTGACGGCGAAGATAAACCAGCCATCCCCGGCTGGAAAACCTTCAGCCTGTTGCTGGGCATCCAGGTCATCTTCGACCTGCTGGTGCTGAGCGAAAGCCCGATTGTTCTTTATCCGCTGGCGATCATCAGCGCTCTGGGTGTTTGGCTCCTGTTGACCATCGTCTACAGCATGGTCTGGGTGATGATTATGGGGCAGGATAACAAATTTTCGAAATTGCGGCAGTTGTGGCTGCCATTGCTGGCTGGCTTGACAATTGCCATGATCCAAACCGCGGCCATTGACACTCTGCGGTTCTGGCTCACCGGAACGTGGGGAGCTTTTCCACTCGGCAAGTAGCGGCTTGGAGGTGTGTATGGATGCGCTTTTTGGAATTATGACTGCTTTTGGACTGTCGGCCAGTGCCGGGCTGAACGCCTATATTCCGCTCCTGGTGGTCGGCGTCATCGCCCATTATACAGATTGGATCAACCTGAACCCACCCTATGACCTGCTTGCGAATCCCTGGGTGCTCATTGTGGTTGGCGTCCTGCTCATCATCGAAATGCTGGCTGATAAAATCCCGGCCGTCAACCATGTCAACGACATTATCCAGACAGGTATCCGTCCGGCAGCCGGAGCGATCATCTTCGCTGCCAGCGCCCATGCCATTACCAATGTCCAGCCGGTGATTGCCATCATCTGCGGCTTGCTGGTGGCCGGGAGCGTCCACGTTGTCAAGTCAGCGGCAGTGCGTCCGGCAGTCACTGCCACGACCGGCGGAGCAGCCAACGTGCCGGTCAGCATCGCCGAGGATGTGATTGCAACAGTGCTGTCCATTCTTTCGATTGTCATCCCGGTTCTGGTGGCCGTGTTCCTGGTCATATTCGTGGTGTTGATTATCTGGTGGTTCTGGTGGCGCGTTAACCGGAGACACCATGCCGTTTCATAAAATTGTTTCTGGAGGAAAATATGGCTTATCCAACCCCTAATAATGTTCCGCTTGTACCGGCTCCGCAAGATACCCGAATGGTTCAGGAGTTAAGTGTACCCATCTACCAGGCTCGCGGCTGGTTGAAGTTCTTGGGAGTCCTGTCCATCATTGGCGGTGTCGGGCAGGCACTCACTATCGTGGGCATTCTCGTCGCCTGGCTGCCCATTTGGATGGGAGTGTTGATGTTCCAGGCTGGCTCCTCAATCGACTCTGCCGGCCAGTTTGGCGATAAATTCGCCTTCCTGCGTTCTTTGGGCAGCCTGAAGACCTATTTCGTGCTCCAGGGTGTTCTTACCTTGATTGGGATTATCCTCGCGGTGACAATGCTGTGCATTATGTTCGTACTGCCATTGCTCGGATTCACCTTGATTCCGTGGCAGCAAATCATAAATAATATCCCATTTTCATATTAACACAACTGGAAGAAAGTATTGTTTATAATCTATTCGACAAAATCCATATGAAATCGAAAAGGAGATAAAGAGATGAACGAACCTTATGCACAAATTCCACCCATCACCCGTACGAGTACCCTGGCGATTATCAGCCTGATTGGCGGTATTACCGGCTGGACCGTCCTGCCGTTCCTGGGTGCGATTGTTGCTGTGATTACCGGCCACATGGCCCAGAGCGAGATCAAAAAGAGCGGAGGCATGATCACAGGCAAAGGGATGGCCACCGCTGGTTTGATCATGGGCTATATCGTGCTTGTCGGCGGTATCTGCGCCTTCTGCTTGGCAATTGTCCTGCTCCTCATGGGCTTTAACATCAGATTTCCCTTCATCAACAACGTCGGTTACTAATCCATGACCGAGGTAACAGGTACACCACTTCCGCCACCCGCGGCCGCTCCAAAAAAGACCAACCCTTGGATTATCGCTATCGTGGTAATTGTGGTAGTCTGTTGTGGCTGTTTT
>JADGQD010000111.1 GCA_017882065.1 Anaerolineales bacterium
GAACTTTCCATCGCCATGACGGCCCCCAACAAGACCGGCGAGGTGCGAGGACACTGGCGGTTGTCTACCGCAAGCGGGGCGTTCTTCGGCGACGATGTGTTCGTCCTCATCAACCTGAGCGGTGTTGCTTCTACAGTCACCAGCACAGCCGCGGCCACTGCCGCTCCCACCCAGACGGAAACGCAAACCCCAACAACAGTCCCACCGGTGCCATGAGTCGTTGATGTGAGGCGCCGAAGATCATCCCCGCATAGGGACATCGTCCATCGTCTATGGTCATCCACGCACCGTCTCGGTATACTTCCGGAGAAATCGTTTGTTTTGCAAAAAAACAAAAAACCGAATCCTCCTGCCGCCACTGGCAGGCTTTGTAATGAAGAAGATCTCGAAGAGATCGGGGATGCCGGGGGGTATTCGTTTGTTCCTCTTTTTTTAGTGAAAACAAACGAATACCATCTGCCTTCTGCCTCCGCCTTCCATCGTCCATCGTCCATCGTCCATCGTCATCCATTTTGGCGTGCGAAGATATTGTATAATGGGAGCAATAAAGATTAACCTCCGCCTTAAGGGGGGAAAGCCACGCGATAGAGCCACCCGGGTTATTTGAATCTTCCGTGTCTGACTCCAATGAACATTCACTTGCTTCATTAGAAGGGAAAAAATGGATCCAAGCGCCATTGTGGCCAGCTCACTTAATAAAACTTTCAACACAAAAACGGGGCTTTGGAAGACGAAGACCAAGTCTACGATCGCTGTTGAAGACATTTCATTCAACATAGAGCGGGGAGAGTTATTCGGTCTGCTCGGACCAAACGGCGCCGGCAAGACCACCACCGTCAAGATGCTCACCACCTTACTGCTGCCCACAGGCGGGACCGCTAAAATTCTTGGTCTGGACGTGGTCCGCCAGACCGCAGAAGTGCGGCGCCACATCGGTTTTGCTTTCAGTGGCAGCCGCGGGCTGTATAACCGGTTGACTGCCATCCAAAACCTGAAGTACTTTGCCGAGCTGTACGCTCTGGACCCGGCAATCACACGCAAACGCATCCCCGAACTGCTTGAACTCGTCGGGTTGAGCCAACGCGGCGATGACCGCGTGGAAACCTATTCCAGTGGCATGGTCCAACGGCTGCACCTGGCGCGCGCTCTGCTGCATGACCCCGAAGTCCTCTTTTTGGATGAACCCACCGTCGGTATCGACCCGGTCGGTGCGCGTGAACTGCGCCAGACCATCAAGAACCTGATCTCCCTGGGCAAGACCATCCTGCTGACCACTCATTACATGGCCGAAGCCGAAGAGTTGTGTCACCGCATCGCCATCATCAATAAAGGCCGCATCGTTGCCCTGGATAGCCCGGATGCTCTGAAGCGGCGCATCAGCGGAGATTCGGTGATCGAAGCAACCATCCAGACCGCCCAGGCGCACATATTAATGGACCGGCTGCGTATTCTGGATGGCAAAACAGTGGTTGAGCTGAAAAACTCGACCGAACCCGAAAAATTATGTATTCGCACCCCTGAACCGGCGCGCGTGCTCGAGTTGCTTTCGCCCTATCTAAATCCCCAATACATCCAGGGGTTGGAAGTGCGCAATCAGACCCTTGAAGATGTCTACATCACCATTATTCAGGGAGAGAAGGAATGAGCCGCCTGCGCTGGGGTTTGATCAAACGACAGATGGTCGTGCAGCTGCAAGTGGCCACCCTGAATTTATATTCTCTGGGCTTGTTTGTAATCCAACCGGCCGTTTTCATTGCCGTGGGCATGCTGCTATCCCATGCAGCTGGAAACGCCATGCCCGATCTCGTCTACAGTGTGGTTGGCGGCGGCATCATGGGCATGTGGAGCGGTCTCGTTTTTTCCTCCACCTACGATATTGCCGGCGACCGCTATAACGGCATGTTGGAGTTGATCGTCGGCAGCCCGACCTCGCTGGCCACCGTCGAGGCTATCCGCACCTTGACCAATGTACTTTCCGGGCTGTTCAGCCTGAGCCTGGCCTTCATCACTTCCCTGGCTATCTTTGGCTACTCGCTCCACGGCGTGAACTTCTGGGGAGCCGGCATTTCGCTGCTTCTGCTTTTATTTGCCATGTGGTGCATGGGCGTCTTTCTGGCCAATTTTATTGCCTGGTCCCGCATTTCTACTTGGTTTGTCGATTATCTTGAAATGCCGATCGCCTTTTTATGCGGATTCATGTACCCCATCCGGGTGCTGCCGGGCTGGTTGCAAATACTCTCGGGCGCGATCCCCATCCGTTGGGCATTACAAGCCATGAATGAAAGCTTGCTCGGTAATCGTGACCTGACCTTCCTGGCCACCCATTGGGCGATTGCCATTGGCATCTCACTGATCTTTTTAGCCATCACACGCTGGTTGCAGGTCAAAGTGCATGACAGCATACGCCTCAGCGGGGAATTGAGTTCGATATGATCCAGTCACTGGTCCATTCGCTGCGCGTCTATCTGGCCGAAGCCTGGCTCTCATACCACGGGCGCTTTGCCATCACTTCACCCTTCGGGTATATTGCATCCAAGCTGGGTTTTCCCTTCTTTCTTATGCTCTTTTTCATCTTCATGGGCAAATTTGTGGGGTATACCAACCCCTTGTATATCGTAATTGGCAACGTTCTGCTCATCCCGGCAGCCAACGGCCTTGGCGGTGTGACCTTGGCCATTAGAGATGAACGCCAGTGGGGTACTCTTTCTTATGTTCTGGGGAGCCCGGCGCCGCGTATGCCCATTTTCCTGGGACGGGCTTTTTATTACATTTTGGATGGTTTTGTGACTGCCCTGCTTGGCCTCGCCATTGCCGCGGGCATTTTCCACCTTGACCTTTCGCAGGTCAACTTTTTGCTGCTGATGGTGTGCATTTTCCTGGTTGCGGTAACCTCTAGCGGGCTTGGCTTTCTCTTCGGTAGCATTTCGCTTGTCTCACGCGATGGCTGGATGATTACGACCACATTCATCTCCGCACTTTATATCCTGGTAGGCGTCAACTTCCCGATTGAATCGCTGCCGGTTGTGCTGCAAAAGGTTGCCTACGGCTTGCCGCTCACCCGCGGCATCCTGGCCGCCCGTTTAGCCTTGGATGGCGCCGGCTGGAACGCGATCAGCCGCCTGGTCGCCGGTGAAGTATTGGTGGGTGCAATCTATATCCTTGCCGGATACCTGTGCTTCCGCCTCATCGAGAAGCGCAGCATGGCCTCCGGTACACTGGATGCAATCTGACAACTCCCCAGCCCAAAAAGGTGTGGGTTCTGGCGATCCATCAAACTTGCTGGGGCGAGGTCTCCTGACTCGCACCAGCAAATGACCGCAGGTCTCCCCTGCCCGGCAATCTCTCCGCCTGGTACTTTCCACAAATTGGCGGTCAATTCGGTCTGGACAGATTCCCTGCCGTGCTGTAAAATAATGCGCCGTGAAATTGTATTAATATTTGGAGGAAGTAAGTGGCTAATATCAAGTCTCAAATCAAACGTAATCGACAGAATGACAAGCATCGTCTGCGCAACCGCGTCTACCGCGGCGAAGCCCGCATCGCTGTCAGGAATGCCCTCACCACCATCGAGGAAGGCACCCCTGAATCGAAAGCTGCTCTCTTGGAAGCCATCAGCGCCCTGGACAAGGCTGCCGAACAAGGCGTGATCCACAAGAATAACGCTGCCCGACGCAAGAGCCGCCTGATGAAGGCCTTCGCAAAGATGGAACCGGTCAAGGTGGAAGCTGGGCCTGCGGCATTGGAACCGGTCCTCGAGGCCGTACCTGCCAAGAAGAGGGCTGGCCTGCGCACAGCGTCCCCGAAGGGGAAAACGGCTGCTAAGAAGGTGGAAGAGTCCAAGGCTGAAGCCGCGGCAGAATCCAAGGCCAAACCAAAGACAGCGTCCCCAAAGGGGAAGAAACCGGCAGCCAAGAAGGCCGAAACCAAGAAACCGGAAACAAAGAAGCCGGAAACAAAGAAGAAAACCACCACCTCGACATCGTCCCCGAAGGGGAAAAAGCCTGCTGCGAAGAAATAGTCCTGAGTTCGCGGCTTGCAAAAATCTTGAGCGGGAGCGCCCGGAACGACGGGCCTCCCGTTTATGTTATCAGGTGCGGCAGATGATATAATTTCCGGCGCGAGAGATCATGTTTCAAACTGAACAACAAATCATCGAAGCCAATATCAAAACCTTCTGCACAGCGAATGGGATTCCCCTGGCTGCGCTGGAATGGAAGCCGATTCCCTTCAGCGGGGAGTGGGGGTTCTCCACGTCCTTTTTTGGCACAGCGGCCGCCGAGGCGCGCCTTGGGAAAAAAGTTGTCGTTGCCCAGCGCGCCCAGGAAATTGCCGAACAGGTCAAACGACAAATTGACGTGCCGGGCCTCAGCCATATCGAAGCAGTCAAGGGTTATCTCAACCTGTATTTCGACACCCGGGAATATACCCGCCGCGTCGTGGATACCGTGCTGGAACAGAAAAACTGCTTCGGGTCCGGGCCCGCCACCGGTCAGCGCGTCATGATCGAGTTTTCCCAACCCAACACGCATAAGGCCTTCCACGTCGGGCATCTGCGCGGCACCATCCTGGGCGACGCCATTTGCCGCATCCTGGAATTCGCCGGGAACGATGTGGTGCGCGCCAACTATCCCGGCGACATGGGCATGCACGTCATCAAGTGGCTGTGGGGCTACCTGAAGTTCCACAACGGCGAAGAACCCGCCACGGACATCACCAGGTGGATGGGCGAGGTTTACGCCGAGGCTGCCCACCGGATTGAAGAGAATCCTGACCTGGAAGCGGAATTACGCAGCCTTTACGCCCGCTGGGACCAGCGCGACCCGGAGATCGTGGCCCTGTGGGAGCGCACGCGCGAGTGGTCGCTGGAAGGCTTCCGCCAGATGTACGCCGCCCTCGACGTGCATTTTGATGTGTACTACTTCAACAGCCAGGAAGAAAAGCCGGGCAAGGAAATGGTGGAGGAACTCGTCCGCCGCGGCATCGCCACCGACGAACGTGCGCAAGGCGGGGCGGTGATCGTCAAAATTGACGAAGTGCTGGGCTTGGATAAAGAACAGTTCCGCACCGCGGTCGTCCTGCGCTCGGACGGGACCGCTCTCTACGCCACCGAGGACCTGGCACTGGCGTTGCACAAATTCCGCGATTACCCCGACCTGGCGAAATCCGTCTACGTGGTGGACGTGCGTCAGAGCCTGCATTTTACGCAGGTATTCAAGATCCTGGAAATTGCCGGGCACGCCCAGGCGCAGAAATGCAGCCATGTGTCGTACGAACTGGTGACCCTGCCCGGGAACGTGGTTATCTCCTCCCGTGAAGGGACGGTGGTGCTGTTGGAAGATCTGCTGCGGGAGGCCACGACCCGCGCCAGGGCAGAAGCCCACAAGAAGAACCCTTCGCTGACCGAGGCACAGCTCGAAAACGTGGCGAAAGCCGTCGGGCTGGGCGCCCTCAAGTATCCCATTCTGGCGCGCGAGAATACGAAAATGGTCACCTTCGATTGGCAGACGGCGCTGGATTTCAACGGGCAGGCCGCACCCTACATCCAGTACGCGCATGTGCGCTGCAACTCGATTTTGCGGAAGGCTGGCGGCTTGCCTGACGTTGGCCGTTCGACTTTCGACTATGAACTGAACCCTGCTGAAATCCAATTGATAGATATGATCTCCCGCTTCCCCGGTGAAGTGCAGAGGGCCGCGGCAGAGTACAAGCCGCTCGCCATTGCCAGCATCGCTTATGATATCGCCAAAACATTCGCCGGATTCTACGATGCCTGCCCGGTCATGCAGGCCGAGCCGCAGGTCCGTGCGGCACGCCTGCGCCTGGTCGCCGCGACCAGGCAGACATTAGCCAATTCTTTGGCGCTTTTGGGCATCACTGCCCCGGAGGTCATGTAATCAGGGATTTAGGGATCAGGTATCCGAATGGTCCAAATCCCTAATTACCTTGTTACCTAATCCCTTTTCGTTACCTAATCCCTGTTCAAGGAGAACCTATGCCAACCCGCACTCTGATCATGGGCGCCGCTGGGCGCGACTTCCACAACTTCAATGTCTATTTCCGTGACAACAAAGACTATGAAGTGGTGGCTTTTACTGCGACCCAGATCCCCGACATCGCAGGCCGCACTTATCCGAAGGAACTGGCCGGGAAACTTTATCCGAAAGGCATCCCGATCTATGCTGAGACCGACCTGCTGAAACTCATTAAGGATTTAAAGGTGGACCAGGTCATCTTCGCTTACTCGGATGTGCCGCACGAAGTGGTCATGCACAAGGCTTCGATGGTGCTGGCCGCCGGGCCCGACTTCCGCCTGATGGGCGAGTGGTCCACCCAGATCAAGTCGACCAAGCCGGTCGTTTCGATTTGCGCCGTGCGCACCGGGGCGGGCAAGAGCCAGACCACCCGGCGCGTCTCGCTCATACTGCGCAGCATGGGCTTCAAAGTGGCGGCCATCCGCCACCCGATGCCCTATGGTGACCTGGTCAAGCAGGAAGTCCAGCGCTTCGCCACCTACGCCGACCTCGATAAGCATGAGTGCACCATCGAGGAGCGCGAGGAATACGAACCCCACATTGACAACGGTGTCATCGTCTATGCCGGAGTGGACTACGAGAAGATCCTGCGCGCGGCAGAGAAGGAAGTGGACATCGTCCTGTGGGACGGCGGCAATAACGATTTCTCATTCTACGTCTCGGACCTGAAAATCGTGGTGGCCGACCCGCACCGCCCCGGGCACGAGAGCACCTACCACCCCGGCGAAGTCAACAGCCGCGACGCGGATGTGATCGTCATCAACAAAGTTGACACCGCCGACCCACAGGCTGTCATCAAAGTGCGCGAGAACCTGCGTCTGCTGAACCCCAGGGCCACCATCATCGAAGCCGCCTCCCCGCTCTTCGTGGACAACCCCGGCGCCATTTTGGGCAAGCGCGTCCTGGTCATCGAAGACGGCCCAACCCTGACCCACGGC
>JADGQD010000112.1 GCA_017882065.1 Anaerolineales bacterium
AGAAATCCTTGATCAACTTGATGGCTTTCTCGGTTTGTTTCACATCAAGGGTGGGGCGATAGCCGGATGGAATGAGTAGATTTTTCATGGGGTCTCCTTTGCTTGCATACAGGGATTAAAAATCGCCCTCCGCGATTGCGTTGGGCGATAGGGTTGTTTCGAGAGTATGTTAACCTGACATGCTTCGCCCAACGGTCGGAGGCCGATTATCATTATCGTTTTTATTATTGGCGAAGCGAATAGCTGTCATTCTGTCCTCAGGTTGGCGGTATTATAGCATAAATTGCGCCGGTTGCCCCTGCCGTCATTGTAAGGTAGAATTCTCTCAACCCTGACCTGCATAACCCTTTTTGCCTGCTGTTTCATGTCTCGCAACTTCACGATCATCACCACCATCTTCCTGATCATCCTCGCCCTCGCCATCCTCGGCGGGTTGGTGTGGGCCAACACGCTTTATGCCCGCCTCAACCCCGGCGAGAAGGATTTCCTCGTTCCCTGGTTGGCGGCGCGCACCTTCCTCCAGTACGGCGACAGCCCCTACAGCGAACCCGCCGCCCAACGCGCCCAGGTAATCTACTATGGCCGCCTGGCCGCCGAAGGCGAGGACCCACTCCGGCTGAGTATTCCCTTCCCCGTCGAACTCTTCTATTTTCCCTTTGCCCTGGTCACAGATTACGCCCTCGCCAGTAGCCTGTGGATGACCTGCCTCGAAATTGCACTGGTTGCCCTGGCATTCCTGTCCCTTCGGCTGACCGGCTGGAAACCGGCGCGTACCCTCCTGCCGGCTTTATTGATCTTTTCGGTGCTGTGGGTCTACGGGTTCCTCCCGCTGGCCGGTAATCGTGCGGTCATTTTTGTAGCCCTGGCGATTGTCGGTCTCCTGCTCGCCATGCGCGAAGAACGCGACGAGTTGGCCGGGGCTTTGTTGCTGGTCCCTTTCTTCAAGCCGGATATTGCCGGCCTTCTGGTGCTTTTTATCTTCTGGTGGGCCATCTATCACCGTCGTGGCCGCATCCTGGCGGGTTTCTTGATGACCCTTGCCATTCTGCTGGCTGTCTCGTTCTTCATTTTGTCCGACTGGTTCATGCCCTTCATAGGCGGGTTGATTTCCCATATCAACTACCACCCGGGCCTCACCCCCGGTGGCATCCTCGCTTCCTGGTGGCCGGCTGTCGGTCCGCGCCTGGGTTGGGCCCTGACCGGTCTCCTGCTGGTGGTTCTTTTTGTCGAGTGGCGTGACGTCCGCCGCAAGGATTTCCGTCATCTTCTCTGGACGGCCAGCCTGACCCTGGCGGGCACGGCGCTTCTGGGCATCCCGGTCATCCCGCAAGACTATGTTCTGCTTTTCTTCCCCCTGGTCCTTATCCTCTCCATTTTGGCTGAACGCTGGTCGCGTCCCGGTCGCTGGGGTGTGGCGGGCTTCGTGCTCCTTGCCATCTTTTTCGGTTTCTGGATTATCACTGCCAGCCTGTTCCTTGCCGGGGGTTTCCCCGCCCTGACCGGTGTGCTGGCTCTGGTCTTCCCCATCTTGCTCGTGCTTGGCCTGTACTGGATGCGCAGGTGGGCCGTTCGCCCGCCGCGCACCTGGAGCGACAGCCTCCCATGACCTGGCGGCAGTATTTGCTCCTGGCGCTGCTTGGCCTGGCTGCCGTGACTTTTGTCGCCGCCCTTCAGCCTTCGCCCGGTTACATGGATGCGGATTATTACTATGCCGGGGGACTTCAATTGGTTAACGGTCATGGCTTCACCGAACCCTATCTCTGGAACTATCTGGACGACCCGGCCGGACTGCCGCACCCCTCCCATGCCTACTGGATGCCGCTGGCGTCCCTCCTCGCTGCCGCCGCTGCGGCGCTTTTCGGACCCGCATCCTGGTTCGCCGCCCGGACCGGTTTTCTTCTGGTTACCGCGCTGATCCCACCCCTGACGGCTGCCCTGGCCTGGTCCTTCACCTCCCGCCGCGACCTGGCTCTCACCTCCGGCCTGCTGGCGGTTTTCCCGGCCTTTTACCTGCCCTTTTTGCCGGTGACGGACACCTTTGGCCTGTACATGCTTTTTGGCAGCCTTTTCTTTCTCATCCTCAACCGTAAATCCTCCGCCCTCAATCCTTTGCTGCTTGGCCTGTTGGCCGGTCTGATGCACCTGACACGCGCCGACGGTTTGCTCTGGCTGCTCGTTGCCTTTCTGGCTGTTCTTTTTGTTTTACCCAAACCGCCTCAACGCCGCTTCTTTTTTATTTTCTCCTTCTTGCTTCTTACTCTGGCCGGTTACCTGCTGGTTATGATCCCCTGGTTTATCCGTAACTACGCTGCTTTCGGCACTCCCCTGGCTCCTGGCGGCTCGAAGATGCTCTGGCTCACCTCATATGATCAGTTGTTTAGCTACCCGGCCAGTCAGATCACGTTTTCAGCCTGGTGGCAATCAGGCCTCCAGGCCATTCTCAGAGTCCGTGTCTGGTCGCTGGGTCTCAACCTTTCCAATATGCTTTCAGTGCAGGGGGAAGTATTCCTGCTCCCGCTGATTGGACTCGGCCTCTGGCATCTGCGCAAGGATCGGCGCGTGCAATTCGCAGGTCTTGCCTGGCTGATGACGCTTGCTGCGATGACTGTTGTCTTCCCATTCGCGGGCGCGCGCGGCGGCTTTTTTCACTCCGGTGCTTCTGTGCAGACGGTCTGGTGGGCGCTCGCGCCGGTGGGCCTCGACCGGGTCATCGCGTGGGGGAGCCGGAAGCGCGGCTGGAATGCGGCCCAGGCTTCGATGATTTTCCGGCCCGCACTGGTGGCTCTCGCCACCCTGTTGACGGCGGTCATTGTCTACGGGCGGGTCATGGGTGGGGGCGGCGCCCCGGTCTGGGGTCAAGAAAATGATGCGTATAGTCAGATAAAGACAATACTGGTTTCACAAGGGATGACTGACGAGACGGTTGTCATGGTTGCCAATCCACCGGGGTTTTATCTGGCTTCTGGCAACCCGGCGATTGCTGTTCCGGACGGGGACGTGAATACCCTTTTGAGGGTAGCCCGACGCTATGGGGCGAAATATGTGATTTTGGAGGAAGGTGGCACGCCAGGCGGTTTAAAGCCGGTCTATGAACACCCGGCAGAACAGACAGGCCTGCAATATCTGGGCGACGTTGGTGGGGCGCATATCTATGGTATCCAACCCTGAGAGTCGCGTATCGCCTCGGGCTGTTTGGGCGCTGGCCGGGATTGCCCTGCTTTCGGTGGGACTGTATTTGGCATTCAGCGGAGTCTATTATCGTTTAGGCTTCCCGCTGGATGATGCCTGGATCCATCAGACTTATGCCCGCAACCTGGCGTTGCGTGGCGAATGGTCTTTCCTGCCCGGCCAGCCTTCTGGCGGTTCGACAGCTCCGCTCTGGTCGGCGCTACTGGCGATTGGCTTCTGGCTGAGACTGGCTCCCTACATCTGGACGTATTCGCTCGGTACGGTTGCGTTGTGGGGGCTGGCGGTCCTCGGCGAGTCCACGGTGCGGCGGCAGGTATCCTCGTACCGTCCGAGCTTTCCGTGGGTCGGCGCAGCGCTGGCTCTGGAATGGCATCTGGTCTGGGCGGCGGCCTCTGGGATGGAAACGCTCCTGTTTGCTTTGTTGGCGACTGCTACGCTGGTGCTGATCATATCGGGATCGCAAAAATATTCCAGTCTTGGCTTGCTGATTGGTCTCTCCATCTGGGTGCGGCCGGATGGGGTTACTCTGCTCGGTCCGGCAGTGATGATGATCCTGTTGATGCAACCGTCATGGTCAAAGCGTCTGCGGGCACTGGTTAACCTGGGAGTGAGCTTTGGAAGCCTGTTAGTACTTTATTTGCTTTTCAATTTGATTATCTCCGGCACCCCTTTACCAAACACGTTTTATGCCAAGCAGGCGGAATACGTGGATTACCTGAAATTGCCGTTTCTCGTAAGGTTTGGAAGTGAGGCGTTTCCGGTTTTGAATGGGATGGGTGTCATTTTGTTGCCAGGGTTGGTGCTTACACTGATCTCCGCTCTCCGCCGCCGAGCCTGGGGAGTGCTGGCGGTTGAAGTCTGGTTCGTCGGTTTTTTGGCACTATACGCCTGGCGGTTGCCGGTCACTTATCAGTACGGGCGCTACGTCATACCAGCAATGCCGGTTTTTTTCCTGCTCGCGTTGGCTGGTTTAGTGGAATTTACCATGGTCCGCGGCCCACACTGGCGATGGATTATCTCGGTGACTTGGAGACTGGTCGCGGGTGGCGTTATAGTTGTCTTCTGGTTGCTTGGTGCTCTTCACTATGCCCAGGACGTGGCATTCATCGAAAGCGAAATGGTTGCAACGGCAAAGTGGGTTTCTACCAATGTTCCACCGAACGCGCTGGTTGCAGCGCATGATATCGGTGCGCTGGGATATTTTGGCGGACACGACCTGGTTGATCTGGCTGGCCTTGTATCGCCAGAAGTGATCCCTTTCCTGCGAGACGAGGATTGGATTGCGGCTTACCTGAATGGGCGCGGTGTGACATATCTGGTCACCTTCCCGGACTGGTATCAACACCTGACCTCGGGTCTGAGTCCGGTTTTTACAACGGGTGCACCTTATGCCCCCGCCTTTGGCGAGCAAAATATGGGGGTGTACCGGTGGCCGGGTCCGTGAACTGCTCATGCTAAATTCGGGTCTTTGGGGACTCCCCTATCCCAGCGTTATGGCGATTCCCTGAGAACCTTATAGGGTACTGCGCAAAGATGTGAACCCACAGGGTAGTGCGTAAATATTTGATCCTAAATTGTCGTTTTTCCCCTACTTTTTGGCTGCTTCAGTTCAGAAATTTATGCAAGGAGCAGTATATTGATGTATATTCCTGTATTTTGGTCGTTCAAAGTTCACGTATTTACACAAGAAGCATTAAAATCCTTTTATTTTCGAGCTATTCGAAACAGGAAAGTTCATATATTTATGCAAGAAGCAGTAAATTGTCGGCTTGGTTGACCTGTGCTATACTCTAGATAGTTTTGCTCATGGTAGGTTAGTAATGAAAGAAATCACAATTGTTATTGTAGATGATCACCCATTATTCCGGCAGGGGGTTATCAATACGCTTTCCCTTGAGCCCGGATTCAAAATTGTTGGACAGGCATCGAATGGTGCAGATGCGTTGACAATGATTCGCACCCTGCATCCGCATATCGCCGTGGTGGATATTAACTTACCCGGAATGAACGGGCAGCAGGTTACGCATCAAGTTGTTCAAGATAAACTGTCCACTCGGATTTTGTTGTTGACCGCCTATGACGATCACGAGCAGATTATCCATGCGGCTTGGGCCGGCGCGGCTGCTTATTGCGCCAAAGACATTGACCCGGCGCAGCTTGTCCAAACCGTCAAAGAAGTTGTCAATGGAAAATTCGTCATTGAAAATCGCGTTTTTGATCAAAAAGAGGTTGAGCGCTGGCTCGATGATGAGATGGAGAAAGTGCGTCACCTTTACAGCGAGCCAGGCAGCCCTTTCCATCCACTTTCTGAGCGCGAAGCACAGGTACTTACCTGCGTTGTTTAGGGAATGAGTAATAAGGATTTTGCTTTCTCACTGGGCATCGGCCATCAGACAGTTAAGAACCATGTAACCTCCATTTTGCGCAAGTTCTGTGTGGAGGATCGCACGCAAGCAGTTGTCTATTCACTCAAACGTGAGTGGGTAAAGTTATCCGATAAAGCTTCGCAGTCTCAGGAGTGAACCATGTCATCGTCCGAAGAAAAACAAATTACCACATCGATCGAAGATCCTCAGACTTTAATTCAGTCGGAGTTGGATGATACCAATCGCGCTTTGAAGGAAATCACCTTGATGTTAGAACAGAGCCGTGTCGAGGTCGGGAAGTTGACCTTACGTAACACCGCGGTGACGGCGCATTTGCAGCAGATTCAAGGCCAAATTGATAAAATTCCGAGTGAAGAGGTTCGCACCACTTATGATACTGCCATGGATGCGCAACAACGTCTATTCATAATGCGTGGACAGTTGGAAAAATTACAGGGTGATCAGGCGCATCTGGAGCGTTATATGGGCATGTTGGAACGCCTGAAGAATGCGGTAAGCGCTGGCGGCGTCAATGGTGGAAAGAGTGACCGGGGCGGTACATCCAGTGTAGAAATGCTTGTTAATGTGCAAGAGGCTGAACGTCAACGGCTTTCACGCCAGATGCACGATGGCCCCGCCCAGGCGCTTTCCAATTTCATCCTGCAGACAGAAATTGCCTTGAGATTGTTCGATGTGGATGCTGCGCAAGCGCGCAACGAACTTGGCAATCTAAAAGCTGCTGCGATGAGCACATTCCAGAAGGTGCGCAACTTCATTTTTGAGCTCCGCCCAATGATGCTTGACGACTTGGGCCTGGCTCCGACCATTGTCCGTTACGCCGACTTGTTCAAAGAACAGGCCGGCGTGGAGGTCAGTGTAACCATTATTGGCAGCGAACAACGCCGGATTGAGCCTTATGTTGAAGTGATGGTCTTCCGGGCTATGCAGGAATTGTTGAGTAATGCTGTCCATCAGAACCAGGCTAACTTGATTAAAATCCAACTGGATATGGGTGATGCTCTTGTCAAGTTGTCTATGGACGATAATGGCAAAGGCTTTGATACAGATGCCCTTGGAAAAGAAGCAAATTTAGGTTTGAAATTAATCAAAGAACGCACTGAAATGCTTGGTGGTGTGTTTGAAATCAATAGCTCTCCCGGAAAAGGTGCGCGCGTTACCTTATCCATCCCAGTACATGGTTAACATAACTGTAAAGTTTCTGCGACGAAAACATCTTGTTTTCTTGTGGTGAACAGGTATATAATGCAGTATATCTGAAGTGGCTTTCAGAAAAATCCAAAATCGAAAGGAGGTGAAATCCCATGTTATTCGCCCCGAAAGAAAAAGGCCAGGGCCTGGTCGAGTATGCGTTGATCCTTGTTTT
>JADGQD010000113.1 GCA_017882065.1 Anaerolineales bacterium
GCCTGCCGCCTGCTGGAAGCGGATGCTGACCAGGGGCTGCTCCTGCTGGAACGCCTCCAGCCCGGGACGATGCTCGCTACACTCAAAGATGACGACCGCGCCACCGAAATCGCTGCGGAGGTGATGCAAGCCATCCAGCGCCCCGTGCCGGAGGGGAATGGGTTCCTCAGTCTGCGCGGCTGGTTCGACGAGTTGAAAGGTCTGCGCCCTCGCTTTGGCGGCGGAACGGGCCCATTCCCGGAGAAAACAGTCGAGATTGTTGAGGGGCTGGTCCGTGAGTTGTTCGCTGAAGACCGTAAGCAGGTGCTATTGCACGGCGACTTTCACCATTTCAATATTTTGCTTTCGGAGCGCGGCTGGCTCGTGATTGATCCGAAAGGCGTGACCGGACCGGCAGAGTACGAGGTCGGGCCGCTGCTGCTCAATCCGTGGGGGAAGTTGCCGGATGAGACGGGAGCCATACGGAGGACACAGCGGCGGATCGCCATCCTGGCCGAACGGCTGGCATTCGACCGTCAGCGGCTGTGGGCGTGGGCAGTCTGTCACAGCCTGCTCTCGGCCTGGTGGGACATGGCTGAAGATGGGTCCGGGGGCGAATATTCCCGCGCCTGGACGGAAATCTTCCTAAAGATGCATATATAAAAAACAAGGCGGATGCTGCGTCCGCCTTTTGCTTCCCTAATACTTTAATTCCTTGATTTCTTTATCCGCCAGCAATTTCTCGGCCAGGCAGAGATGGTCAGGGACGCGGGCTTCGAGTTCCCACACGCTGACCATTTCCCCATTCCGTTTCATGCGCTTGCGGTTCCGGACCCGCATCCGGCACTCATGGAACAGGGCTTCCAACTCTTCGTGTTTTTTATCGCGCCCCGGGTAGACGATTTCGTAGGTGCGTGTTTCCCGGCCAATGTGGTCCACCATCTGGTCGAGACGGGCAAAGAAAGCCAGGACGATGATGACGATTAACGTTGTCACCATTGCCAGGATATACTCGCCAATCCCAACGGCCATCCCCAACGAAGCCGCCACCCAGATGGACGAGGCAGTGGTCAGGCCTTTGAGTTTGCCCTCCGCAAACAAAATGACCCCCGCACCCAGGAAACCGATCCCGGTGATGATGTTGGCAGCAATGCGGGAAGTAGCAGGGTCGCCAAATTTTTCCGATATGATGGTGAACATCGTCGCGCCGATGGTGATAAGGGTGATGGTACGCAAACCGGCAGCCTTGGAGTGAATTTCGCGCTCGAAACCAATGATCCCGCCGATAATGACAGCTATCAGGACTTTGATCAAATCTTCCGGGGTAAAGACGAACATAGCGGCCTCCAAAATAATCAGGGCAACCGTTTGGCTACTCTGTGGATTTTACTGCAAATCAGGCAATTTAAATCACACCCAATTTCTTCCCCACTTTTTTGAACGCCTCCAGACCTTTATCAAGGTCATCCTTCGCGTGTGCAGCGGAAATCATCACCCGGATCCTCGCTTTGCCCTGCGGGACGGTCGGGTAGCCGAGAGCCATTGCAAACACTCCCGCCTCAAAAAGTTCGCGGCTGAACTGTTGGGCCAGCGGCGCTTCGCCAAGCATGACCGGGGTGATGGGCGTGGTGCTGACGCCGGTGTCGAAGCCAAGTTTCTTCATTTCGGTCTTGAAATATTTGGCGTTGTCCCACAGGCGGTCCACCAGCTCGGTTGAGGATTCGAGGATATCGAGGGCGGCGATGCAGGCCGCCGCGTCCGGCACGGTGACCGCCGAGGAGAACAGGAATGGGCGGCCGCGCAGGCGCAGCCATTCCACGATGACGGGTGTCCCCGCCACCACGCCGCCGACCACGCCGAAGGCTTTCGACATCGTCCCGACCTCCACGTCCACTTTGCCATGCAGGCCAAAGTGGTCCACGATCCCGCGTCCGCCCCTGCCGAGTACGCCTTCACCATGGGCGTCGTCCACCATTAGCAGGATGTCGTAATTCTTAGCCACTTCGTAAATCTTGTCGAGCGGAGCCACGTCGCCGTCCATGCTGAAGACGCCGTCGGTGATGATGATGGCGCGCCGGAACTGTGACAGGTTTTCCTTTATAACCGCTTCCAGAGAGGCCGCATCACAGTGGTCGTAAGGGATGATTTTCCCGCCGGAGAGGCGGCAGCCGTCAATGATGCTGGCATGGTTCAGCCGGTCCGAGAAGATGACGTCTTCCTTGCCCACCAGCGCTGGGATGGTCGCCAGGTTGGCAGTGAAACCGCTCTGGAAGGTGATGGCCGCTTCGACGCCCTTGAAAGCAGCCAGGCGTTTCTCCAGTTCGAGATGCAGGGTCATGGTCCCTGCGATGGTACGCACTGCCGCCGGGCCGACGCCCATCTCGTCCATGGCCTTTTTGGCCGCCGCGACCAATTTCGGGTGGTTGGCCAGACCCAGGTAGTTGTTCGAGCAGAAGTTGAGTACTTTCTTGCCGTCCACGACCAGCCAGGCGCCCTGCGGCGAGCCGATGGTACGGATGCGGTTGTACAGGCCCTGCGTTTTCAGGTCTTCGAGTTCCTGCGTGATCCAGTCAGTTTTAGTAGACATGGTTTCTCCTTAGTGAAATATGCGAATCCATTATAGTAATTCTAAGCAAAACGACTGTCACATTTTGGCCGTGACAACCGCCTTAATTTTCTCCTTTGTGCTCCGCTTGCCCCCGTTCTTCGGGGGTCGTGTCCGCCTGCCCCAGTTCTTTGGGGGTCGTGGTCAGGTTTTCTGTCAACAATCCTAACTCTGCCAGCGCGCCCTGCACTTTGGACTGCGCCCCCGGTTTGACGATCACCGTCACCGGGCCGAGCGTCTCACCCAGGAAACGTCCCGCTTTCGATTTGTGCAACTCTTCCAGAACCTCGGGCCGGCTGACCCTTAAAACAGTCTGGACCTCCACCCGGGCTTCGGTGCCGTTCGTTTCCCAACGCTTGAGCGCCTTGACGAAGGCAGGCGGGATTTCCGCGGCGGCATTCTTCGCCAGCAGGCTAAGCATTTGACTGACTTTCAATCCCTGCTCCCCGGCTTTTTTCAATGACCCGGTCGTGACGCGGTAACGGTACTCGTCTTCTTTTTCCTGGTCCCATTCGCAGAAGCGGGCAATCTGGTATCTGGCTGCGCGCGGCAATAATCTCGGGACGACGATTTTACCCTGGGAGGAAACGTGGAGTTTACTCATTTCGGTGACCGTCGAACGTCGGGCGCCTGACGTTTGACGTACAACGTTCGACACAACGCGGAAGGCGCTGACAATTTCGTTGCCTGGTGGAGTTGCCAGTTCCACCTGCCCCAACCAGTAGAGCGGACCGGTGATCAGATAGCGGATGAGGGCGCCGTCTACTTCATCCCAGACACCAAAACCGCGCAGGTACACACCATCTGCGAGGCGTTTGATGAACCAGGTATCGTAATCCCCGGCCGGGCGCTGGAAATCGGGATATTTCTCTTTGATGGCGCGGATATATGCCGGGAGGCTCCACCAGATGTTTTCGGGGACCGCTTCCAGCAAGGTGAGCAGGAATTCGCGCGTAACCAGCGGCTGGTTGCTCCATTCGCCTTCACATACAAGGCTGGGAACCTGGCGCAGTTCGTTGAAGGTCCCGCTCTGCAGCCAGGCATTGACCAGTTTATCCAGCGCGTCCTTGCGCGGGGCTTCCAGGAAAAGGCGCACCGGCTCGATTTGCGGGACTCCACCCCCTGCCCATGCCGCGCGGGGAGATGGGCGAATAATTTTCGCCGCTGAAAGGAAATCCGTCACTATACTGACCGGGATGCGCGTCTCAGGGGGCGGGAGTCCCATCCGCAAGGCAGCGAGGAGGGTGGTGGCGTCGTCGAGGAGGCGATCGGAGACCGGGAGCGGATGTTCGCGTTCCTTCGGCGAGGCCAGACGGCCGAGAGGCTCATCCCCCTGTTTAACCACTAAGGGCACAAAAGACACTAAGGTCTTATCTTTTTCCATTTTGTGCGCTTCGTGTCCTTTGTGGTGAATCAGCGGAATAAAATCATCAGGAATATAAGCAAATTCCTGCGCGCCGGCAGGTACATCAAAAAATGCTCTTGCCAGCAAAGCCCGGTAGAAGAGCACTTCCGCGGCAGAGAGCGGGTGCAAGTAAATTTGTTCCCGGTCACGCCGGCCAGGGCCGACTTCGCGGATTTCGCCAAAACGGCGAGCAAAGGCCGCCCAGGGAAGCTTGCCGTCTGCTTTTGCCAGCGTCTCGAGCGCGGACCGGGCGTCGGCGGGGAGAGAGTCAACGATCTCGGTGCCAAGTTTCGGGTCGAGCAACGCTTCGGCAAGTTCTTTCAGAACTATGTCTGTGTCAGTCGCGGCCAACTCAATCCCCCACAACCGGGCGACGATACGCAGATAGCCAATGTCGCGACCCTGGAAACTCTGGATGATGTTAGGCATAGGTAATAAAAAACGAGAAACGTGTTTGCTGCTATTGTACTCGTTTCTCGTCGCTCGTTGCCTGTTTTTTGTTCTCTGAGAATCACCGTGTGATGGGGTAAAAAGGAGGTGTTGGGCGGGCCTTCGCCCGCCCAACACCTCCTAATCTTTTCCTCTAACACGGGATTCCCCAAAGACTTATTTCTATCCTCGTACCATTTGAATGGCCCCGGGAACCACCTCAAGCGATAGCGTTCGAATGTTCGTGCCGAAGCCGGTGTAGATTTCCCCATCGGCATGGATGTAGAGGGCACGGTCAGAGCTCAGGGTCATCTTGTGAAAAGTGCCCATGCGCACCTGCTTGAAACGCCCATGCGTGCCTTTCATCACTTCGGGCACCAGGCGGAACATCATCAGGCGCGAAACTTTGCGGATGGTTGCGTATTCGAGTAAACCATCGTCATTGCAAGCCTGCGGCGCGACCAGGAAGCCGCCGCCCTCGCGCGGTCCATTGCATAGAGTCAGCATGAGGGTGGGCAAGTCCCAGGTTTCGGTATCGGTTTCGACATGCAATTGCGCCGGGTTGAAATTCAGGATAATCGTCTGGATGACTGCGGTCAGGTACATCAGGAAGCCGCGCACCACCGGCAGTTTGTGCGAACGGATGGTGACGACTGCATCGAAGCCAATCCCCACTGTATTGTCGAAGTATTCCTTCCGGCCGGTTTCATCGGATAACAATCCCAGGTCTACCGGCTGCGGTTTGCCACGCAGGGCATGGACCAGGGCGACATCCGGTTTTGCAGGCAGACCGATGGCATGGGCGAAGTCGTTGCCGGAGCCGACCGGGACAATGCCAAAAATCGGTCGCTTCTTATCCGGGACCTGCATCAGGCCGTTGACTACCTCATGCACAGTCCCATCGCCGCCTATGGCAATGACCATGTCATAGCCTTGTTCCCCGGCTTGACAGGCCAGTTCGGTGGCATGCGTGGGGTAGACGGTGCCGCTCCAGTCGGCAAGGCCGTAATCAGCAATGATCGGACGGAGGTCATTGGCAATCCGCCAGGCCTGACCCATATCGGCAGTTGAGTTGAAGATAAGTTTTACTTTACGGGGCATGTCGATTCTCCAAGGTATTTTGCATTATATAACCCCAAGAATACAAAACAGAGGCAGTCAGCGGCCTCCGCGAATTTGACTTTATTTGTATTAAGAAACACCAGCATCGAAGTGCACGAATTGTTCGAATTTCTTGAGAAATTTATAATTGCCCAGAATGTCAGTTGGGATGATAGCCCGTTTGATAATGATTGTTTTTACCGTTAAAAAGCGAGGGCCGCGAAATTTTTTAAATTCGCGAAATGAGATGTCCTTCACGTCCAAGAATCTTCCTTCGCACTCTTCGCTGCTTCGCGGTCCGTTATGATAATCTTCCTATTCAAACACGTGCTACGGGGATTCTATTTCAGGAGTCGGGTGGCGGGAGTGCTCCTGTCCCTGTCCGGCCCTGGATGAACTCGCCGCGCCGGTGGAGTTTGGCGCGGTAGAGCGCCTCATCCGCGGTGCGCAACAACCCGGCAGATTCCCTGGCATGCAGCGGGTAGACTGCCACTCCGCCGGTCACACTTATGCTGAACTGCCCACCGCCGGGTTTTTCGAAAAACAGCTGGCGCAATTCCTCCTGGATCTTTTCTGTAACGATCAGGACCTGCGGCCAGTCTGTTGCGGGTAGGATGATAGTCATTTCGTCGCCGCCATAGCGCGCCAGAAAATCGGTGGCGCGCAAGGCTTTTTGGAATGAGCGTGAGAGGGCGCGCAGGACTTCGTCACCGCCTTCATGCCCGAGTGTGTCGTTGATGACCTTGAAACCATCCAGATCCATCATGACAACTGAAAAAGGAATACCCGACCGTTTGGAACGGTTGATCTCTTCGTCGAGATGCTCGTCCAGCGCTCGCCGGTTCGGCAGACCAGTCAACGAATCACTGCGTGCCTGATGGCTGACTGCCGCATGCGAGCGGGCGTTGAGGATGGCGATGGCAGCCTGGTCGGCCAGAAGGGTTAGCAGGCGGATTTCGGCCTGGTTGAATTCCCCTGCGCTTGTACGCCCAAGGTTCATCACACCGACGATACGGCTGCCTATCTTCAATGGAATACCGATGATCGAACCGCCCCAGGTTTTTGGTAGACCCTTGTAGAGGGGATGATTCGTCATATCTTCAACGATAATGATCTTTTTCTCGCGAGCCGCCGTACCGGTCAGTCCAGCAGGGCGCGGCTCGGGGAAATGAACATTCTTTTCGCCATCATTTTTCAAAGAGGCACCAAAAACCAGTTTTTCTTCCTGGAACAAGTAAATATGAGCATCCTGCGCGTCTTTGACCAGTTGCATGGCTTCTTTGACCACACCATCCAGCACGCCCTGGAGGTCCAGGCTGGAGGTCAGATTCAGGGTAATACGCTTGAGCGCGTCCAATTCCGC